>CAJCCX010000247.1 GCA_903961015.1 uncultured bacterium | reverse complement strand
TGGGAACCACATGATTCCATTTTCGCCGACCAAGATCACACCGCCATCGCCCTTCACAACATCTTCCGCTTCCTTGCCGCCTTCCCATCCTGTTGGTAATCCGATCGCCTTGAAATCTGGAAACTGTCCTCCATCAAACCATTTCAGGGTGAGACCAGACTTTGCAGTCTTCGGTGTTGGCGCATAGGTCATCACAACGGATTCGCTTTCAGGAAATTGATCGGCCGAAGGCTTGACTGGCGTGCAGTATGCGGTGAGTGGTCGGCCAAGTTGCAATTCATAAAACGGAACATCCAACATATGGCAACCCATGTCACCGAATGCGCCAGTTCCCCAATCAATCGTGCCGCGCCAATTGAAAGGCGTGTATCCCTCTTTGAAAGGACGAGATGGAGCGACTCCCAAGAATAAATCCCACGAGAGCCACTCTGGAATCGGATCGCTCCCTTGTGGATGGGGATTGCCCTGCGGCCACCAACCTGCGGGTCGATTGGTCCATGCGTAGATTTCCTTCACTGGCCCAATGGCTCCATCCCGCAACAGTTTCGCGCCATAGCGACGCCACTTTGTAGCGATCCGCTGCGTGCCCATCTGAGTTACTAGATTTTTCTTTGAAGCGGCGACTTCCGCTAATCGCCGATTTTCATATGCACCTTGTGCGAGAGGCTTCTGACAATACACGTGCTTGCCTCGATTGAGCGCTTCCATCGCAATGGGTGCATGCATGTGATCTGCAGTGCTGACAACAACTGCATCAAACTTGTCGGACATCGTTGAGTACATCTCGCGCCAATCAGCGAATGCAACGGCTGAAGCAAAGAGTGGAGCAATCGGCTTCCCGTCCTCGCCCTTCCCACCAAGCCGAAGCATGTCGAGTTGCCGACGATCGATATCGCAGAGCGCGACGATCTCCACTGACTTGTGCTTTGCCACTTCTGAGAGATCGGCCGATCCCATGCCGCCGCAACCCACCTTTGCAATTCGGAGTTTGTCACTCTTCCACGGTTGGTTCTTGCGAAGGCTCAAGACAGAACTGAGTGCAAATGGCGCAGCAAGCGAAGCGGCTACGAACGATCGACGTGAAATATGCATGAAGGATATTGAACAATAAAACTCGCTCAGGCGGAACAGAATATGAAAAATTTTAATGACAGTGGCTCAACTTCCGCCCGTCGAATGCCCGCATCCGAGCAAATTGCTGCTCAACCGCATAATCCCCGATTCGCAATGAGGGAACCGAACGAATTCCAGCTCAAACTGCTCGAGCAGATCGAATGCGAGGCAGCAAAATATCTTTCATCATCTTCAGGCAGTCCTCTCGCAGTTTCGGCAGGAAGGTGATCACAAAAATGATTCGCAGAGATGCGAAGAAATATCTGTTGTCGTGAAAATATGCGCGCTCTTCGTCAGACTTGTCCGCGAAATAATGCTTCTCAAAACTTTTCCAAATCTCCAATCCCTTGTCGTTGGGAATTTTCGTTGCCATGTTGCTGAGTCCGAGTTCCTCTGCGCCATACAGGGTGTATATGAGCCCGACATCGAACAAATAACTACCGATAGAAAAATCTCCCATGTCGATGATGATCGGATCGCCATTCTGGATCATGATGTTGCTCGAGTGCAGGTCGAAATGAACACAGGTCTCCGAGTCTGGCATCAATTCCAAATTCCTCATCAGAAGCGCAATGTCTTCGGCAGTCAACAATCCATCCATCTGGTTGATGTAGCCGCGAAACTGAGCTTTCAAATTCGGCAGAATTGCCGGATCCCCCTTGGCGGAATGAAGTGTCTTTGCAACATCTGACAACATCTTCGCGTGCTGATCAATATTGCCTAAATCGCTCTTAATGACCGTGCTGAAGAGTTCGGCATCGAGCATCTCAAAAACGATCCCCGTTCTCTTTCCGCACGAAACAACATCGTAGGAAATCGCCGTAGGTATACCCATCAAAAACGCCGCTTGGGCAAACTGCTTTTCTTGCTCTGCGATCGAAGCATCCACCCCTTCGAGATAGAGTTTGACGACCGTGTCTTGATCGAGTCGATAGCACTCTCCGCAAACACCCGCCGACATGAACTTCAATCCTTCGATAGAAATCTCGCGAATCTTTCGCTTGATAGAAATAATTTTGGAAAGACCAGTCACATCAAAGATGCCATAGACCTCTGGCGAGACATTGATCAACGTCATCGTTCCTTTGGCTGCACTCATCTGCTTGTGTGCGACCAAAATCGATCTCAGGCCGAGGCTGGAAATATAGTGGCACTCATTGAAATCAAGTACGAGACGATTGACCCCATCGAACTGCATTTCGCTATCGAACGCGGCTGAGGTCGTCGTGTCGAGTTTTCCAATCACCGCAACCGAAAGCGTGCTGCCAGTTCTTTGAGCGGTAATGTTCATTCGTTTTGAGGCTATCAGAGTCCTTCAAGAAAATTGAATCGCGCTTCGCCTTGTGGCGTTCAAACACTTGCGATTCTGCCGCAGCAACAATCGAATTTCATTACCGAACTGGGTGCTGACCAGACGGTATCGCTTCGCCCAAGTCGCGCTCGATTTCTTCCAAGGTTCGTCCCGCTGTTTCTGGCAGGAAAAACAACACAAAAAGCAGCGCAAACATGGCCATGCTGGCAAAGAGGAGAAAAGTATTGCTGGCGCCAAACGCAGTGAGCATAGAAAGAAATGTAGCGCCAACAATAAAGTTGGCAAAATAATTTCCTCCACATGCTATTGCGTTGCCAGTGCAACGCGCTTGAAGAGGAAACATTTCTCCAATCAACACCCATACCAATGGTCCCATACTGAATGCGAAGCATGCGATATAGACAATCACGCAAACAAGCGTCAACCACGCCAAACTTTCTGATCCTTCGGGAGTGCTTGGAAGATCCTTTGGCGAATTCACATCTGCGGGCGGACTTACGACTGTGCTCGTTGCAGTTGTTGCAGCCGATGCTTGCTGTGAAGTTTTCTGGTTATCCGAATTATCAAACTGCTTGAAAGCGATTCCCAAAATACCCAGAGAAGTGACCATGCCTGCTAAACCCCAAATCAGCAACTTGCGCCGTCCTGTTCTATCCACCATTCCAATCGTGATGAATGTGGCGACAACATTCACAAGACCAACAACCAAAGTGGCCCAAAGTGCGGCTTTATCATCAACAAATCCAGCTTTTTGAAAAATGCGTGGGGCATAATAAATGATTGCGTTGATACCGATGAGTTGTTGGAACACCGCCAAAGTTGTGGTGATGACCAAGGCTCGTCGTGCGGCGCGTGATCGAAATGCG
>CAJCCX010000246.1 GCA_903961015.1 uncultured bacterium | reverse complement strand
TATGCGGAATTGAATCCTCGTGCGGATTACAACAAGATCAGCGGATCGAGTGGTCGCCTTCAATCGTGCAATGTGGCGCTCAATGCAGTCGGCGCAGGCAAGGTGACGGCAGAGACTCTCATGCGTGGAGTCCAACATTTGCGCGACACGCATCAATACATAGAGATTGGTCGCGGTCGTGTGATGCCGCATGAATCTTTTTATCGCAACAGCGGTTATTACTATTACTTTGACCATTATTACGCAGCGTGCGCACTGGCAGCGGTACCGCCATCGGCAGAGCGTGCGGAACTTGTTCGGTGGCTGACGGAAGTGATGGTTCACGATCAGAACCCCGATGGAAGTTGGTTTGACTATCCGCTTTATGGTTATGGCAAGGCATACGCCACTGGACTTGGACTGCTGACGCTCGAAATTCTCAGACCGTTGATCGATACTGCTGCCGCTGCCAACACCACCGATGTCAAGTGAATCATTCGATGCGCTGATGAATCAGCAGCGTTTCTCCGCAGCGTTGGAGTTGTCGCAGCGAATGAATAGTCAACAGCCCAGCAGTGGTTACTGGTGGATGGCAGCTGGTCGTGCAGCGCTTGCGTGCGGTCGACTGCATGACGCAGTAGAGAGTTTCGATCGTGCGCAGCGACTCTTGCCGACGGATCCTCACTTGCAGTTGCAGCGAGCGATTGTGGATCACCGACTTGGTCGCAGTGTTGCGGCCGCAGATCGACTTCGAAAATTACTTGCCAGCGAACCTGTCAATGCAGTCGATGCGACGATCGTGCTGGCTGAAGTTTTACACCGCTCAAATCAGCGAGAGGAGTTGGATCGAATCGTCGCAGTTGGTGGCGCGTGGACAAACGATCCGCGTGCGCAATTGTTCGTCGCACGTGGGCAGGCGATTTCGGATCGCACTCAAGCGATCACGACGCTAGACCAACTGGCTCGCAGCACTGCGCCCGCTCATGTACGTCGAATTGCTGGATTTGAGGCGATTCGGATGTTGGATGCGCTAGGTCGATACCGCGAAGCATTCGAACTAGCGGTCTTTATGCACCGAACAACGGGAACGGCGCATGACATCGGCGGATTGCAAGGAGAAATCGAAGCGCAGAAGAATTTGCTTGCGCGCGGCAAAGCATCATGTCCGCCGCGTGCTCCACGCATGGAAGATACGGCGATGATTCTGGCGCTTCCCAGAAGTGGAACGACTCTGTTGGAACAGATGCTTGATCGACATCCTGCGATCGCGGGCATCGGCGAATATGGCGGCATTCACGCTCTTGGCGACCGTGCGATTTCGTCCGGACTCTGGCCCCATGATCTCGCGGCTATTGAATCGAGCGATGCGCTTGCGTGGCAGAAGGAATACAAAACGGGCGCTGCATTTCTTCGACGACCAGGCGCACGCTGGACACTTGATAAAAATCTTCACGCATGGCGTTGGCTTCCGCTGATCGCAACCATTCTGCCTGGCACGGTCATGATTGCCGTCGACCGAGATCCGCGTGATACTGCAATCAGCACTTTTCTTGGAAATTTTCATCCCAGCGCATTTGGATGGTCTGGGTCGATCGAGTCCATTCATAAAGTGATTGCTGCGCACCGATCGATTCTGCCGCAGGCGCTTGAGGTGCTGGACTTTGAACACGAGGCGATTGTGTATGAAGACTTGATCGCCGATCCTGCAGGGCATGCAAGTCGATGTTTGGCCAAGATGGGTCTTGTGATGGACGAGGCAACTCTTGCCCCCGAAGGCAATCTGCGCACTGTGTTGACCCTGAGCCATGATCAAGTGAGGCGTCCGATCAACCGCGCTTCGATTGGACGATGGCGAAATTATGAATGGGCGTTCGATGAATCGTGGAATTCACTTGGCGCTCTTCATGATGCGCGGCGCAGGTTCTGATCGAAAATAAAAAAAGCAAAACGAAAAAAAGGGGGACGCCGCGTTGGCGTCCCCCTTTGAAGACAAACTTTAGAAACTTACCGACTCTCAATCAGAAGTCATGATCGTCGTCGACGACCAACGAGACCTGCAAGTCCAACGAGTGCAATTGCACCAGGAGCTGGCACTGCACTCACACCAAGAAGTGTGATAGATCCAGTCCAAGTTCCTGAGGTGCCTGCGGCGCCATAGCCGTTACCAATCCAAACGCTTAACGTTGGGCTGGCTGTCATATCAATGCCAGTTGTGAAGTTCACGGTTCCAGTAACAGGAGTTCCAGGGGTGTTAGAACCACCGTTTGTCCAGGAGTAACGCTGAGCAGCTTGCAAGTTTGAGAACCCGCCGCACTGCAGTGCGCCACCGAGGGCAAGAGGATTGCCGGCGACATAGACGCACAAGTCGTCTGCGTATGT
>CAJCCX010000245.1 GCA_903961015.1 uncultured bacterium | reverse complement strand
GTCGATCGCCCAAATCCGATTGCACCGAATTACCCCGCCCAAAGTTCATCAAATACAAAGTCGGGCAGCGTTGCAACTCCAGACAATAAAACAAATGCATCTGACGCTGGCAGTAGCAAATCAGGCGGCAGCGGAAAATCTGGAAGCGGATCTGGATCTGGTAGCGGCAGTGGGAAATCCACAAGTGCTAATAAAGGAAATGGAAAAGGTGATAGTTCTGGATCGGGCTCTGGATCATCACCCGCAGGCGGAAAGTCTGCGGCCGCCAAACCTGCGAGTGCCGCTTCATCGTCGCAGACCGGCGCTGGGCAAAGTGGTGCTGGTCAAAGTGGCGCTGCCTCTACTCCCGCTTCGACAAGCGGCACCAAACCAACTGGAACCTCGCAGTCTGCAACGAAGGGAGAAGTGGACGGTGCCGGTAAAGCAAATGGAAAGTCATCAAAGGATTTCTTTTCTGAAACGCCCCCCGCAGCTGCCGCGGCTACTGGATCAGCAACGACAAAATCTGCAAATCAAACTGCAACAACTGCTTCAAAGGAACTCGATTTTTCTAAAGTTGCTCCGACAGAAGCCCCACTTCCAAATTCGAAGCCAATCAAGGAAGACGGTAGTGCGGCGATACTCGTGCTTCCATTTCGTGGTTGCTGGCGCCAAGTTGATTGCGATGAAATGAATTCGGCTGACTTCGCTCTAGGCGGCTATTCGCAGCGCTATCTCATGTTCAATGAAGGCCAAGGGGAAATGCGCGTGTATTGTGGGTTTGGAGAGTCGGCAAAGCAGCGCATCGCAATTCGTTATCGATTCATCTCCAAGGGTGATGGGCTGATGTCAATCGAACCCGCGCCGGGCGCTTCTGCTGCGCTCGAATTGATTCCAACCGGAGCCACGCCTCCGATATCTCTCACTGCAAACGTCACCTGGACCTTGGCCCCCGACGGCGCGAGAATGATGCTGAGCGGGAAAAATTACGTGCGCGTCTCTGACAGCGAAGGTCGAGCATTCGCGACTGGAGAAAAAATATCAAGCATGCCAGTTGCCGCAGCGAAGTCCACAACGACGCTCTTTGCGCTGCCATGGATCGAAGGCGACACACTCATCATCTTTGATTCTGGTCAGTCTGCTGAAAGTCGGTCGAATGCATTGAATGCTTTGCGAAATGCATTTCGGGAACAATTGCAAGGACGCCGAGCGATCCTCATCAGTCTCAATTCCGACCTCCCATTGAATTGGGCCGCCGTTGGAACATCACTGCTTATGAAACAAGTCGCAACAGCGGAATCGTCAGCGGCACAACCCCTGACGACTTCTCGGCTCTCGGATTTGTTTCGAAACGTTCCGTCAATCCCAACGAGAATATTGGTCATTTCTGGCAGCGGATTTGGTCCAAACGACATTGCAGACTTGATGAAAAAGCGGACTTGGACTTGCCCAGTTGATGTCGTCGTGACTGGTAATGCCATGGTGGACGAATGGCGGAAACTCGCATCAGTAAGCGGCGGAAAAGTTGCGCCCTAATACAGGGCAAATCAGCAGCACATTTCAATCACTGTCCAGACGGCGCACCAGTGCGCCATATCGCTTTGTAAGACCCACTGTACATCTTTGGGTCAATGTCATATCGCTTTCCTACGCTTGAAAAGAATCTTCGCACGGTCGCAAATTCTCGAAAGCTATCTGGATCAACAATCACGCTTGCAACGACTGGTGCTGGTCCAACCCACGACCACCATTCTTTCCACTGCGGAGAATCACTCCACATCGGATCCTTGAGATCCACTCCACTACCCAGATTCAACACGATTGTTTGGATCAGATTGGCTCCACCACATTCAACTTCGGACTTTGTTGCGTCGACACATCGTTCGTCGAAGGCGCGAAAACGCGTACACAAATCCAGAGCGATATCAATAAATTGCTTGCCCGGAACAATATAAATTCGCCCGCCGGTAATGATAAAAATCAGATCGCTTTGGGCATCTGTCGCAGCGATGCGAGGCAGCGCCATCTCGATCTCAGACCGTGCAATTGCATCCGCAATTTCTGCC
>CAJCCX010000244.1 GCA_903961015.1 uncultured bacterium | reverse complement strand
TGCTCTCCGCATGGGGAAATTGCTGTCGACCGCCTCGGGCGTAAGTTCCTCGACTATTCTTGTCGAATGCTCTCGCATCTTGTCGAACACGCCCAAGGAGTTGTCATCATTCGTTTGCAAGGACGACTCGATCAAGCAGGATGTGACATACTTGCACAAGTCATAGACCGACACGCGTCGAAGCAGGCTCACATTGTGCTGGATATGCGCGATGTCGACTATCTTTCGAGTTCTACGATTGGCTTGTTGGTGCAGATTGCACGAGATACACCTCCAGCTGAATTAAGACTTGCGCTCGCTGCAGTGCAACCTCATGTTCGCGAGTCAATCGAAATTTCGAATCTAAAAAAACTTTTACCCATATACAAATCGGTCGAAGAAGCACTTCCTGCCGTCGCAACTCCCTCATTGATCGATGATTCAACACTTGCAAGCAATCGAACCCGAGATTTCTTGCTGCAATATCTCATGTTGATTCAGTATGGAAAGCTGGAGCGCTTGGAGGACTTCGTGCACATCGATGTCACGATTGAAAACATCACGCCCAATGGTGTCCAGAACATCGTTGACATTCATGCACTTCGTGTCGTTCTGGAAAGGATTCGCAGCGAAGGTGGCATCGACATCGAGATTGCGACAATCGTCGCTCAGCCCGATGCAGTCAGTGCGTGGATGATTGAACGAACAGGTCCGCAGAAGGCGATAAGCGCCGGAACTCCCTGCGCTCTCTTTGCACAGATTCGTGGAGAACGAATCAGCCAACTGCGGCTGATTCGTGGATCGTCGTTGGATCAAATCTAAAGCGAATCAAGAAGCCATAGATAGTCAAAATTCCATCTACTTTTCAAGAAGTTTGCGGTTTTTGTTTGCTCCGCTCTCATTACAGATGTATGGTGGTGTTATGAAGAACAACTATGCACTGATTTCAATCGGCATGTTCGGCCTTGTCGTGTCAATTGCGAATGCGCAATCCCCCAACAACGATTGCACTCTCCCCCAAGCGATTTCTGGCTATGGCGTCACCGCATACTCCACCGTTGGAGCAACGACTGACGGCATCGCGGCGCCATCGTGCCTCTTCTTCAACACGAGTCAAATCTATAACGACATCTGGTATTGCTGGACTGCTCCATCCAACGACTTCGTGAAAATCGACCTCTGCGGATCAACCTTCGATAACAAACTTGCGGTCTATAGTGATTGCTCTCATTGTCCAGATCCCGCCCTTGTCATCGCTTGCAACGACGATACCTGCGGGTCAAGTGCGACTCTCACTTTCAATTCTCTAGCTGGTCATTCATATGGAATTCGTGTTGGAGCGTACGCAGCAACAGGTTCTGGAACCGGCAACCTGACCATCGGTTCAGGATGGTTGCTTGATACGACGAATCCTGCAAACAATCATCGCTATGTTGCATACGCAACGACAACGTGGGCAGCAGCTGAAGCAACCGCCATCTCTGCAGGCGGACATCTAGTAACGATCAACGATCTTGCTGAAAGCGATTGGGTGCATCTGAACTTTGGAAACATCAGTGGTACCGATCGACGCAGTTGGATTGGCTTCAATGACGAAGCAAGTGAAGGAACATTTGTCTGGTCGAGTGGAGAACCTGTGGCTTTTACCAATTGGAATGCTGGTGAGCCGAATAATTCAAGTGGAGTCGAGGATTATGCAGAAATGCTCGGCAGTAATAGCAAATGGAATGATCTCAATCTTGCTGGCTCGGGATATGCGCACATTGGCATCGCAGAACTTGGACCAACAGTACCGCCCTGCATAGCGGATCTTGACGGCGATCGAATTGTTGGCGGATCAGATCTCACCGTGATCCTGAGCGGTTGGGGCGGCGGCGGCGCTGGTGACTTGAATGGTGACGGCTTTGTCTCTGGTCCAGACTTGACAACAATGCTCAGCGCATGGGGCGTGTGTCCATAAAACCAGAGCGAAGAGTCGTCACATAGTTTGTGCGAATTCTCGAATCGCAAACTGTGGAAGGACCACAATCGCATTCAAGAGTCCGTGGGCAAGCATCGGTGCCCACAATCGGCCCGTGCGTGCATAAAGCCAGCAGAGAAATATTCCAGTCGTGAGGACTGAAATCGATCCCTCCAATTCATAACCGTGGACGGATGCGAAAACAATGGATGATCCAAGCGCCCCTGGCCAAAAACCCCACCTGCTAAAAAGTCCAGCAAACAAGAGGCCTCGGAAAATGATTTCTTCGACAACTGGTGCGCCAACCACCGCGTCAAGCGAGGTCAGGATCGCGGAAGATGCAGAACCGAACATCAGTTTTTCGTCGAGCGATTCCCACCAGACATTTGCCTGCGAACTTTCTGGCAGCACATACGACAAAAGCGTCGAGACGATTCCGCCAAGACCAATGACCGCTGCAACCATCGCCAGCGTTGCAGGAACCTTCATCTGTGTAAGCCGCGAACCAAATCCAAATGCCTCCAACAATAACTGGTTCGGCCGCGCGCAAAACAACCACGCAACGCAGGCCACAAATGGAATCGCAACGACCATTGAAGAAGAAACGAATCTTTCAAGCGATTCTTCTGATAGCGGCAAAACAAAAGTCGACCACATCACCATATCGAGGGTGATGAATGCATAGAGGAATACGATCAAGCCATACCACGCACCTGCGATGGGCATTGAAAGTGTCGAAGCAAATTGAGATTCGGCATTTTGCTTGCGCTTCCAAAGAATGACACCAAGCCAACCAAGCGAAAACAACATGGTGGAAAGCGAAGCAAATGATGCGACAATCAATGCCACACGGCTGATCGTTGGGAGCGGTTCGACTTGCGCTTCAGGAGCGAAGAGCGCAACCGCTTCGTCGCGGCGCGCATCCAATTCATCACCATCACCAACCGCACCAATCTCGATTCCTTCATCTCGCAAATCATCCCAACACTGCTGCGCATCATTGGCACTCTGAACGAAGTCCGTTGTCGAAGTCGGATCAAGCGAGCACAGAATCTCATCGTGTATCGTGCGCGCTTCGTACTGATTCAACGTTGACAATGTGATGACGGGGTCATCAAGTGAATCCCACGGCCCGCCATCGAATGAAAATGTTACGACGGTATACACATCCCACAAGACCAATACAGCGCAAAGAGTCGCAGTTGCAACCGCAACGGGATGAGCAGGATTGAACGCTCTTCGGAAGTCGTTCAAAATATGAGGCTTCAATTGCGAACCGACTTCATCAACCCATCGTAACGCAATCGATCGATGTCACTGGAAATTGACTCGTACATACTGGTTGAATGAAAGCCCCGACATGCCAATTCGCCATTGTTTGCGAAGCCTTCTTGGCTCGTTCTCGACGAGTCTTTGCAAGATCGAGAATGTTCTGGATTTGCTGCTGCAACGCCTTGATTTTTGAGACTTCCGACGCTTCGAGATTCTCCCAGCGCAGGGCTCGAAGCAGTTGTCCGCTTCCACTTGCGGAAGAGTCTGCAGCGAATGTTTCTTGACTCGTGGCGACAAATCCATCAACGATTTTCCGGAGGCGCTTTGATTCCTTGGGGTTCTTCAGATTGCACTTCACTCGAACTGAAGACTGACTTGCGACAAATGATTCACGACCGTTGCTGCCGACTGGTTGAATCAAACCTGCTTCCTGCAGCAATTTCACGTGATAGTAAAGACCAGTGCTCTCCTGCTTGAAAAGCTCACTCAATTCTGGAACAGTCAGCGGCCCATTTGCTCTGATCGATTCAAGAATTTCCATTCTTCGAACTGAGCGAACTCCATTCCAAATCGCACGGTCGGCAAGTGAAGGCGCAGAAGTACGAGAAGATGCAGTGCGTTTATTTTTCGCACGAGACGATGTGTTGGCAGTTAAAGACATTTCGGAATATTAGGCAAACATGAAATACTTGGTTCAGCAATATGATTAATTTTTGACTGGTATTCAAACATCCTGTTTTTTTCTTAGACTCCACATATGTTGCGAACGCGCTTGATCGTTGGAAGTCTGTTGATTGCGGGACTTGCAGCAATTGCAATTATCGATTTTTCTTCGCCAATTCTTTGGATTGGGTTCATGCGACTTGGACCTGGCGCAGTACTTGTCCTTCTGAGTCTTTTTGCGTTTGCACCAATTTTGGCTGGCGAGTTTTCGCGACTGATGCACTCTGCAGAGCATCGCAAGAACACACCCCTCTATTTCTTGGCAATCTTCATTGGCATTTCAAGCGTTGGCATTGCTGGAGATGTGCTGCCCAAGCATCTTGTGATGCCCATAGTTATGTCTGGGCCATTCTTTTTGGTGGTTGCTTGCGCGATCAACCATGGTCGAACTCGGCTCACATCTGGCTTTGCAAATTCTGTCGGCGGCGTCCTGTTGGCGTACGCCGCGATCGGCGCGCCACTTGGATTCTGGATTCTCCTGCGGCACGACCGAGACGCATGGACTTTGGCGGGCGCAATTTTGTGCGTCAAGAGCGCTGATATCGGCGCATATTTCACAGGAATTTCAATCGGTCGGCACAAGATGATCCCTTGGCTCAGTCCCGGAAAATCTTGGGAAGGTTTCTTTGGCGGCGTGATTCTTTCCGCGCTCGTCGGCGCCGGGTTGGCCGCACTCAGTTCTTCTGCTGCAGCAATCAACGCCTACGTCGATCCTGTTTCAATCGGCTATGGCGCATTCGTAGCAGTTGTTTTAGGTATCGTCGGCACGGGAGGCGACCTCTTTGAAAGCCTCCTGAAACGAGGAGCTGGCGTGAAAGACTCGGGCAGCATCTTGCCAGGAATGGGCGGTTTATACGATGTTTTTGACTCGTTATTGCTTGCAGGTCCCTTGGCGTGGTGGATGCTGGCGAACTAGTCCTTTGGAAATCCCGATGCCCTTTGGTGGCTCGGCGAAGGTCTGCTAACCTTATGAATCTAATGACTCTCATCGCCGATCTCGTCAGCCTTCACCTCGTCGATAGCCAAGTTCGCGCGCTGCGAAGTCGTCTCGATTCTGCGGAACATTATGTTGCGCTTCAGGAAAAACAACGACTCCTCTTGACCTCACGAATGGACGAGACAAAGAGCCAGATTCGTCAGCATCAAGCGACTGGTGTGAATCACGAAGCAGAGAGTGGATCGGTCAAGGCGCGCATTGACACCCTGCGGAATCAACTGAACACGAGCACCAATCCAAAGCAGTACGCAGCCGTATTGAACGAGCTCAAGTTGCTGCAAACACAACGAGATGAAATCGACGAACTGACCATTGATCAGATCCAGAAAACTGATGACCTGCAGACAAAGTTGGTTGAACTCGAACGACTCTCAGCAGAACGCGTCAAGGTTCGTGATGCAGGCCAAGCAGAATTGAACACATGTCGCGGAGAAGTGGGATCTCGTTTGGGAGAACTCGATCGCGAGAGAACCGTTGCAGCTGCGAAAATTCCTCAGCGTGAC
>CAJCCX010000243.1 GCA_903961015.1 uncultured bacterium | reverse complement strand
TATTGTGCGAAAGTGTCTGCACTCGACCCAGTGCGAGCCATTCTCGGGGAAGTTGAAGGTGATAGGAGAGCGCGTCATAGCCTCCAAACTCGGTCGACCAAAGCCACCCCGGAGTTGTCACTGCGGCAAGAAGCAATGTTGCAAGAGCAGGCGTCATCGTCCACGCAATCCACGATCCATTGGTGGCTCTTTCATTTGCCACATTGTTCCCAACACTAGTTTCAGAGTTCAGCGCAAGAGTCCAGTTTGGATCGAAGTTTCGCCATAGGGAAAAAATCCCTGGCAAGAGCAGAATTGCAGCAGGAATCTGGCCGCCCCCGATACCAAAGAGTTGCAGGCCAAAAAATCCAAGCCCGCCTGCAGCAGCGTCTATGAAAAGCATCGCAGCGCATCCAATTGCAAGTGAAAAAATCCATCGCGTTCGTTCCAGCGCAAGGATTTTTACAACAGCAACTCCAAGTCCCAGTGCCGAAAGCATCCATGCAAGCGGTCCAGGCAAATGAATCAGAAGTCGAAGTATCGCAACTATTCCGCGAGGTGATTCATCAATCGTCAGCGCGCCGCCAATCCAAATCCACAGAACAAGAAGTCCCAGCGCAATGGCGCCGGCGACTCGATTTTCCCCAAGAAACACGCCGCGAAATAAAAAACCCCGCACACTCGCTCGAGGCGAATTGCGGGGTGGATTTCCAAATGAAGCGAGGTCTTCAGACTGACCCTGCTTTATACGAGTCATTTCGCCAGAGCTTCAACGTGAGGCTTGTGCGCTCCAGGGACATGCGCAGCAAGACTGTCGAAGGTCATCGGATCGTGGATCGCAATTTCGCTGAGCATCTTTCGATTCAGCAAAATGTTTGCATTGCTGAGAGCTGCGATGAATTGGCTATATCGAATTCCGCGCATTCTGCATGCTGCGGTGATACGAGTGATCCAAAGGCTGCGGAAATCTCGGCGACGAAGGCGTCGATGAATCCACGCATTGCGCCCAGCGCGCATCAGCGCAACCTTGGCTTGTTGTTTTAGACGACTCTTGGTCCCGAAATATCCTCGCGCTTCGCGCAGCAATTTTCGTCGGGCTTGGGTGCGTGCGGCGCCTTTTCGTGCTCTTGGCATTCGATACTCCTGCGATGTCCAGAGTGTGCAGTCCTCGGGGGTTGCGCTCGACGGGGCCGTTCACTTGAACGGACTTTCGAACCCGGCGGGCAGTGCGAAAAATCAACCGCCTTCAGCGGCTTTGTCTTCACGTGCGACTTTCGCCGCAGTGTGTTGTTGCTGCGAAAGCAGCGAACGATTGAGAAGCTTGCCGTACATTTTCGTATCACCATTGCGCGCAAAGCGAGCCTTGCGATACGTCTGCACAGTTGTGCCGCGTTTGTTACTTTTGAGATGGCGGCTATTTGGACCGAAGAACCGAACCTTGCCGGTCTTGGTGACTTTAATCCGCTTCGCTAAACCTTTGTGTGTCTTTTGCTTTGGCATATAGAACCATTCGTTGGGTCGAGAAGGGTACAGGAGATGGTCGAATTCCGCAAGAACCTTTTCAATTGGCGAAAACTTGAGTGACTGAGTCTGGTTTTAGTTCGCCAACAAGATCTCGAGTGCGTGTCTAGGGTTTGACCTCAGATTGAACGTTTCGACGCCATTTTTGTCGCGAATCACCCAAATATTGTCGAAGAGACCTCTCGGTCCGTTGGACAAATTTGGCGTCACCATCCAGATCACGCTCCCGTCGGAAAAAAGAACATTCTGTCCGCGTTGAGCATGATTTTGGGAAGACATCATGAAATGAACTGGCGTGATTCCTCTGCGCGTCATCGTCTGAACAGGATTTGCGTCCGCCGCGACTGGACTGCGCTGCATCGATGACAGATTCTTCTGAGAATGATGCATTGGAATGCGGTAAGACAAATTCCGAGATCCATTGCAACGCGTGCATTTCGCATCGCAATATCCGTTCTTCGCAAGCATGTCCAGATGTTGAGCGTTCTCGATGATTCCGCTGTCGGTCGAAGTCGAATCAGTCAGAAATGATCCAAGCCCCGCGGTCATAGGTAAGACTCCGCGGTTGTCGGCGGCATACGCAGAAAGTCCAGATCCCACAGTTCGAAGCCCGTTGGCGCACATCAATTGCGTTTGGCTCTGGCGAACTTGATTCGTCAGGGGGACTGCCACTCCAGCTGCAACGATCAACATGGCTGCGACCGCAACAATGTTGGGAATGCCAAGTCTTTTTCGCAGCGATGGCTGTGAATTCGAAAAACGCAGTCGCTGCGATTGTCGCCGTTCTTCCTGCGCAATTCTTGCCAGCGTCGTATCAATCAGTGCATCGCTTGGCGATTCGACTGGATATGAGTTGATATTTTGAAGTTCAGCAAGAAACCTTCGTGCATTCGCTCGAAGATGTTCGGGCATTCGTTGGATTGCAGTCGGGTCAAATTCTGCCGCGATGAGAAAGTCGAGAGCCTCGGCTTCGACAGGATTGATGTTTGTTTCTTCTGGTTTATTCATTCGTTCTCGCCTGTGCCCATTTGTGTTTTTGTTGCTTTCCGCCAATGCGTTGAAAAGAGTGCCACAGCTGTATGGAGTCTGCTCTTCACAGTTCCCAGTGGAATCTGAAGTACATCCGCAACTTGTTGATAGCTCATTCGCTGAAAATATCCAAGCAGAATGACTTCACGGTGATGATCTGGAAGTCCATCAAGCACGCGCTTGACCAACGCCTGTTGATCTGCATTTTCGCTTTGCACATCGGGTTGCTCTTGATCCGATTTCAACATGTCAAGCAGCGTGGCGCTATCAGGATTTTTTCCGATGGGAGCTTCAAGGCTCGCCATCATTCGTCGCTTTCGCTTGCGATGAAAGTCCCGAGCCTTGTTTGCAGCGATCGTATAAAGCCACGGCTTAAACTTTCTCGTTTGATCAAAAGTTGCTCCAGACAAATGGATTTGCAGAAAAGTCTCTTGAAAGACATCGTCAGCGGCCGATGCCGATCCAAGAAATTTCGCAAGAAACCCATGGAGTTCATTTTTATAACGCCCAAGCAGTGCGGGGAATGCTCCAGCGTCACCCTCCAGATGCAGCTGAAGAAGTGATTCATCAGAGCGAACTTCTTCAACGCGCGATGCCATGGTGTTTGGGAAGGTACTCGACCAAACTGGCATGGTGATTCTCTGCGCAACACTCTTGGGAGAACGTCCATTGACACTTGGGGTGGAAGTGGGAGAGAAGGCGGATCCAGTGAGCTGAATGAGAGTCTCTGTCAGGCTTGAATTCTGGTCGAAGCCAGTAGAAGAAAAGACTCCACAAATCGTCATCCCCGTGCTACGATTGACAACTCAATTCTGTTCGGAACTATTTCATATGCCAGTACCAATTAGCCAGATGTGGACCGTCGCAAGTTATGTCTTAGGACAGAAGCTTCGTGGTCGTCGGAAATATCCTCTCGTTCTGATGCTTGAACCTCTTTTGCGCTGCAATTTGGCATGCGCGGGATGCGGGAAGATTCAGTTTCCGGCCCATATTCTCAAGCGAGACCTCTCCGTTTCAGAGTGCATGAAGGCCGTGGATGAGTGTGGCGCTCCGATGGTTTCTATTCCCGGTGGCGAGCCGCTCCTGCATCCGCAGATTTCCCAAATCGTCAAAGAGTTGGTCAAGCGCAAGAAATACATCTATCTCTGCACGAATGCGCTTCTCTTGAAGGAAAAACTTGAAGCGGGTTGGTTTGAGCCGAGCAAATATCTGACATTCAGCGTGCATATGGACGGCGTCGAGGAACACCACGATTTTGCTGTTTGCCGCGACGGGACTTTCCAAAAAGCGATCGAAGGAATTCGATTGGCGGTCGATCGCGGATTCCGCGTCACCACAAACACAACGCTCTTCGATGGTGCAGACCCGAATGCGATTCGAGAGTTTTTCGATCAGATGATGGATCTCGGTGTTGAAGGAATGATGGTCAGTCCTGGTTATGCATATGACAAAGCGCCTGACCAAAAGAGTTTTCTCAAGCGTCAGAAGACCCACGAACTTTTCCAGATGGTGCTGTCCAATCGTCGTGATGGTCGCAATCGTTGGCGGTTCAATCAGTCCGCATTGTTCCTGGAATATCTGATGGGCAAGCGTTCCTTCGAATGCACTCCTTGGGGAAATCCAACATTCAACTTATTTGGTTGGCAGAAGCCGTGCTATCTCTTGAATGAAGGATATGTCGACACCTTCGCAGAATTGATGGAAGAAACGGAGTGGGAGCGTTATGGTCGCGCCTCCGGAAATGCCAAATGTCAGAATTGCATGGTGCACTGCGGACACGAACCTACGGCCGTGGATTACACTTTTTCTGGTGTTCCAGGTCTTTGGGCGACGGTCAAGGCGATGGTCTTCAGCACCTATGCCAATCCGCAAGCGAAGCGTGCATTGAAGGAAGAATCGAAGAAGTTGCATGGACCTCGTGCGCATCTGGTGCAGCTTGGACTTGCAACCGATGTCGCTTCGACTGCTACAGCAGTAGTTGCAGAAGGCGCTGCAGTCTGTTCAGGCTCTTCTTCGAGCGGACGCTGAGTCATTTCGCAGAAGTTAAATATCAAGCATCAAGACCAACTTCAAACTTGGGCTTTCGTCCCATTGCCACTTCGATCACATCGCGTACAACCCAACTCATATTGGTCATTGCTGTTTCGGTGCGGCTGGCCAAGTGCGGAGCAAGAAATGCGTTTGGCAATTTCACAAGTGGATTGTCTGCAGTGAATGGTTCCGGATCGTGGACATCCAGAATCGCGCGCGCTATTGGATTTGCCTGGAGAAAAAGCGCAAGTGCTTCAGTCTGCAGAACCATTCCTCGACTTGTATTGATCACAACCACATCCGATCGCATCAGCCCAATCATTGAAGCGCTGACGAAATCACGATTCGATGGTCGGCCGTCGATGTGAATCGAAAGGACGTCCGATTCTCGAAAGAGCGTTGCAGCATCGACGCGTATCGCGCTGCTGGTGTGTGCTGGCGTGACATTCAGCAGATCATTGAAGAGCACGCGAAAACCAATCGCTTGCGCAACTTCAGCGAGGCGACTTCCTACGCGACCATATCCAAGAATCCCAAGAGTGAGTTCGCTCATTTGGCGACTTGCAACAATCTCGCTGCGTGCATTCTCCCACTGATCAAGGGGCAAAGCATGGTCAAGAAAAACCCGAGGGCGAAGGGCATCTCCCAAAAGGCAAACGACATATTCAACAACTGCTTGCGTGTTCGCATCTGGAGTGTGAACCACCCTCACACCTCGCGCTGCGCATGCATCTAGATCGATGTTGTCGACGCCAACACCCGCTCGTCCAACAACCTTCAAATTCGGTAGACGTTCCAAAAGCGCTCGGTCGACATTGGTATAGGTTCGCACCACCAAACCAGTTGCATCTTGGGCGTTCGCGGCGAAGTCATTGCAAGCGCAACCGCCCTCAATGACTCGCGAAACGCCCTTCAGCCAAGCCATTGGGGCTTGCGCAAGGGGTTCGCAGACTAAAATTATTGGATTATTCATACTCATTTTTTGCCTTTTATGAATGTAATGCTACGGTAAGAGTATGAGGCGTTCCTGTTTAGGAAAAAATCGATTGATTTTCCTGCACCTATTTGTCGGCAGCACTGTTTCCTTTTCTTTCATAACAGGCGCGCTTGCAGATGAGATTGGCTACGACACATTGGTTGCACGATTGAGTGGGCAGGCGATTCCAAATGGTGCGGGAATAAATGTTGCACAAGTTGAAGCGGGTGGCGATGGAACTGCTGCAAACTATGGACCAAATCTAATCGCTCCAGAATTTTCGGGCAAGACATTCTTACCTCAGAGTGGCGTTCCCACAGTCAGTTGGCACGCGAATACTGTTGCGCAATCTTTCTATTCCAATACTGCAAGCATCGCTGGTGGTGTGACACAGATTTATCTTTGGGAGGCAAACAGTTTTATCAACTCGGTGCTGAAATATGGTCAAGGAGCATCTATTTCGCCTGCGCTCCCTCTATCGAATGCATTGAAGATTTACAACAACAGTTGGATCGGTGGCGCATCTGGGTCGACTCCAACTGCTGTTGACAATGAAATCCTGCGTCGCGCTGATTTCGCGATGAACCGTGATGACACGCTTTATATGGTGGGAATGAACAATGGTGCGACTGCTCCAACTTATCCGTTGATGGCGATGGGTTATCACGGTCTTTCTGTAGGACTGATGGACGGCAATCACTCGCATGGTGATGTTCCAGCGGGTGGTGATGGTGTTGGTCGAATGAAACCTGAAATTGTTGCTCCAGGCGCTCTCACGAGTTGGGCAACTCCCGTGGTCAGCTCCGTTGCAGCTCTGCTTTTTCAGACGGCTGCAACGCATCCGAGCGTTTCAATAAATCCAAATGCGGACGAGACAACTGTGATCAAAGCGGTCATGATGGCGGGCGCACGACATCGAGCAGGTTGGACGAATAATCCAGCGACAAGCGGTGTGACTCGTGGACTAACTGTGAAGCCGCTCGATCCGATTTATGGTGTCGATGTTGTGAATGTTGATCGAAGTCATCGCATCTTGACTGGAGGAGAGCGTGATGGTGTGGCAACTCCGGCCGTGACTTTCGCACCACCGGCTGGGTGGGATTTCGAGGTCATTCCATCTGGGGCGACACGATATTGGCGGATTCGCACGTCGCAAACAATCCCTGAACTCTCGGTTGTTGCTACATGGAATCGATCCTTGTTAACTTCGATTTCGGTGCCGACAGTTGCAGATATCAATCTGACTTTGCTTCGTTTGGATAGCACAGGTGGAATTTGGTCGCTTGAGGCCGATCAAGGTGCCGCCTATTTTTCTGGTGGAAATGTCGCTAGCAGATCAACCGTCGACAATGTCGAACATCTCTATGTGAAAAACCTGGTTGCGGGCGATTATTTAATCGAAGTGAAAAGAATTGGAACCGCAACTACTGCAACATCGTTCGCGCTGGCATGGATTATGCCGCCGATGATTGGCGATCTGAATCAAGATGGAAGGGTCGACGGAATAGATCTCACCACACTCCTGAGTGGTTGGGGTGGCAGTAGTGGCGACGTGAATGGTGATGGCAACACAGACGGACTGGATCTTGCTGGGTTACTTTCCAACTGGGGATAAAGCGTTCAGGTTGATTTTTGGTCTTTGAGTTTGGGGTTACTCTTGCACCATCGTGCGCGCGCGTCGAATTGATTTGATTATTCTCGCTGGGCTTCTAGCAATTCTGGGTGTATTTTTATTACTTCCAATTTGGTATTCCGTTCATGGCGCGCTGCATGATTCCAAGGGATGGACTCTCTTTCATATTCTTGATGTCTTTCGAGATCCGCAACTTCGACTTGGACTTTGGAATGCGCTCGCGATTGGTCTGTTGACGACGCTCATCGCGACAATCCTTTCGATTCCGATGGCGATGGTCTCTGCACGCTGTGCATTTGCTGGAAAGGGTTTTCTCAATGCACTGCTCTTAGCGCCGTTGATTTTGCCACCATTCGTTGGGGCGATTGGCATCGAGGCGATCATCGGGCGGACGGGAAGCCTCAATGCCATTCTGATTAATATTGGTGCGATTTCTGCGCCAATTGACTTTCTACTCGACGGTGGATTTGTGTTCATCATCTTGTTGCAAGGGCTTCATCTGTATCCGATTCTCTATTTGAATCTCTTGGCGTCGCTGGCAAATATTGATCCAGGATTGGAAGAAGCCGCGCGCAATGTTGGCGCTGGACCTTGGCGCAGATTCACACGCATCACACTGCCGATGCTGCGACCTGGCTTTTTTGCGGGAGCAACAATTGTCTTTGTGTGGAGCTTCACCGAACTCGGAACGCCGCTGATGTTTGGTTTCCGCACCGTGACAAGTGTGCAGATTTTCGATGGACTGAAAGAAATCGAAACATCGCGACAGCCATATGCGCTGACTGTTGTGATGTTCGTCGTGGCAACGAGCATTTATCTCATTGGAAGATCGACGCTCGGGCGATCTCTCGCAACGACATCCACGAAAGCGTCCGTCGGCAGAGTGGAAACTCCTCTGGGTTGGAAAGGATCGATCGGTGCGTGGGCATTGCTGGGAGGCATCTCATTCATCGCGTGCCTGCCTCATATCGGCGTTGTGCTTTCTGCTTTCAGCGTCTCAGGCAGTTGGTATCAAACGATTCTTCCGCAAGCATGGACATTGGCCAATTTTGCCCACGCGTTGCAACATCCGCTTGTGGCGGGAGCGATTCGCAACTCACTTTTTCTGGCGGGTTTCGCAGTCTTGCTGGATCTGATTCTTGGTGTTGCAGCCGCGCGCATCTTGGTGCGAACAAAGCTTCCACTTCGCTGGCTTCTCGATGTGATGGTGATGTTGCCCATCGCAGTTCCAGGTCTCGTGCTTGCTTTTGGATTCGTCTCGATGAGTTTGGAGTGGCCATTTGCTGCGACGGCTCCATCATGGCTCGGTTGGATGCAGACGATTCTGCCGACATCGTGGTGGATATGGTTTTCGCAAGCGCCGCTCGCTTCGTGGGGAAACATCGTCGGTGCTGAGCCAAATCCATTTCCATTTCTGATCATTGCATATGCCATTCGGCGATTGCCATATGTTGTGCGATCGACTGTTGCAGGATTGGAACAGACACCCGTCGATCTCGAAGAGGCTGCGGCAAGCGTCGGGGCAAAGCCAGGCCGAATCTTGCGCAAGATCGTCGTCCCGTTGGTCGCAGCCAACATGATTGCGGGGGGGCTCTTGGCGTTCAGTCTGTCCATGCTGGAGGTTTCCGATTCGCTTTTGCTTGCGCAGCGGGAGGCTGATTTCCCCGTTACAAAGGCGATCTATACCCTCTTTGATCGGCTCGGCGATGGGCCTGCAATCGCAAGTGCAATGGGAACTTGGGCGATGCTTTTATTGGCTGCGACGATGCTGGCTGCCAGTTCCGTCTTGGGCAAACGTTTGGGCGCCGTGTTCCGCGGCTAGTTCCTATACTTATTGTTCTATGCCGTTCACCTTGCAACCTGATGAGGGTTACGGTCTCGATATCGAGACCACCGAATACCTGAAGGATCATTTTCAATCACCCGATCGTTGGATTCTCAACTTCGGTCCTCAGCATCCCGCAACACACACCACATTGCGATTGGTGCTCGAGTTGGATGGCGAGCGCATCGCTCGCGCAACGCCACACATTGGATATTTGCATTCGGGTTTTGAAAAACTTGGCGAGCATCATGATTACAACCAGTATGTTTGCACGATCAGTCGAATGGATTATGCGTCGCCAATTTGCAACGATGTTGCGTGGCACACAGCAGTCGAAACGCTCTTTGACATCGATCTGACCCCGCGTTGCAAAGTGATTCGCACGATTATGGCCGAACTTGGTCGTATTCAAAATCATTTATTGTGCGTCGGCGCTGCGGGCTTGGATTTAGGGGCTTTCACGGGATTCTTGTATGGATTTAACGAACGGGAATTCATCTACGACATTCTTGATTATGTCTCTGGTCAGCGCTTTCATCCCGATTGGACGCGCGTTGGAGGTGCGTGGCGCGACCTTCCCGATGATGAAGTCTTCATTCGCATGGTCAAAGAGTTCATCAATGTTCGCATGGCCAAGGCAATTGGTGATATTGAAACACTGCTCAATCGCAATCGTATTTTCGTTGATCGACTGAATGGCGTCGGTGCGATCTCAGCCGCGGATGCAATCGCTTGGGGAGCAACTGGACCGATCGCGCGCGCCTCTGGCGTTCGCCGCGATATGCGCAAAGACGATCCATACTTGTGCTTCGCAAATAATTGGGATGGCGAGGGCGCGGATGCAGTCAAATTCATTGTTCCCGTCGCAACAACTGGCGATTGCTTGTCCAGATATCTTGTTCGCCTCGAGGAATTGAAGCAATCCGTGGAGATTATTCGTCAACTCATCGATCGCATTCCAAAGGGGCCGATTGATTCTTCAGCGAACAACAAAGCCCGTCTTCCAGACAAAGGCGATGTGTATGGTTCGATCGAAGGGACTATCCAACAATTCGAATTGATGATGCACAACCGTGGATGGGACACACCCATCGGCGAAGCGTATGGCGGCATTGAAGGTCCCAACGGAGAATTGGGATATCTCATCGTCGCTGATGGTGGACGATGCCCGTGGCGCGTTCGTGTACGACCACCGATCTTTTATAACTTTCAGTTGTTTCCGAAACTGATTGAAGGACACCAACTCGCCGATGCGGTGGCGGTTTTGGGATCTCTCAACATCATTGCCGCAGAGCTCGATCGCTGACCGCGATAAAATTGGAGAACACGAATGTCCTGGAAGACAAAACCATCGGGCACCATGAAGGTGCCAACTCGAAGTGAGCCATACTGCACTGCGCAAATGATCGCGCGTTGGCAGAGCACCACGCTGCCAAAGTATGCAACTACACACGGCGCTCTCATGCCGATTCTGCATGATGTGCAACACACATACCGACATGTGCCATATCAGGCGATGATTGAGATCGCCAACTTTCTCAAGATCGCACCATCCGATGTGCTCGATACTGTTTCTTTTTATGAGGAATACACCCTCGAACCTATGGGAAAATGCATCATCGGAGTCTGCCACACTTTCGCTTGCGAAGTCTGCGGACATCAGGCGATCCTCGATCGTGTTCGCCAAAGATTGGGCATCGAGCCGCACGAAACCACCGAAGATGGTGCCTTCACATTGTTGACGATGGAATGTCTTGGTTCGTGCGACACTGCGCCAGTCGCGTTGTTCAACGATGTTTTGCACGAAAAATTGACCGTTGCAAAGGTCGATCAACTGATCGATGAAGTGTTGGCGCAAAAATCACAGTCGACAAGTCACACATGAGCATGACTTCGCCTATGAACACTCCGCACCCAGCAGAGCCGCACAGCATTGCACGAAGTTGCGGTGAATGCATCGGTCATATTCTCAAGGCGATCAAGACGCCTGTGAAGCCGATCAGTCCTTCTTCTCCTCAAGAAAATGTTCAAACCGTGCGTGCTGCTGTTCGCGAAGAACAAGTTGGCTCGGTCTTGCATCGCCGCATCGTCATCGACCAAGTCGTTCAACTCGATTCACCAGAAATGCCAAAAGGCACAACCTTATGAAACTCTCAGAGCCCATCCTGACCAAGCGCATTCCGTCATTTCCTCACGGAGATCCAAAAACTCGGCACATCGTCGGCTATGACGAGTTTGTGAAGACCGATGGATACAAAGCCCTCGAAAAGTCGCTTGATATGGAATCCGCCCAAGTGGTCTCAACTGTCAAGGATGCAATTCTTCGAGGGCGCGGCGGCGCTGGTTTTCCTGCGGGATTGAAGTGGTCTTTCCTTGCCCCAGAAGATGGCAAAGGTCTGCGCTATCTCTGCATCAACTGCGACGAAGCAGAACCAGGAACATTCAAAGATCGACTGCTCGTTGATTTCGATCCGCATCTTGTGCTCGAGGGAATTGCAATCGCGTGTTGGGCGTGCAAGTTAGATGTCGCATACTTCTTCATTCGAGGCGAGTATCACCATCAAGCGCGGGTGATGGAACGTGCAATTCAAGAGGCATACGCAGCAGGAATTTTCGGCAAGCAAGGTTTGATGCGAGGAAAGTCAAAGCACGCAGTCGAGTGCTATCTGCATCGCAGTGCTGGGGCATACATTTGTGGCGAAGAAACTGGATTGCTTGAAGCGATCGAAGGCAAGCGCGGTTGGCCGCGAGTGAAGCCACCATTCCCAGCAGTCAAGGGAGTCTTTGGCCGTCCAACGATTGTGAATAATGTTGAAACACTCGCTGCAGTTCCAGACATCATGCTCCGAGGAGTTGCATGGTGGAAGTCAATTGGCGTGGAAAGTTCATTTGGTGGAATGCCGTCGTATGGAACCAAATTGATGGGAGTTTCTGGTCACGTTGCTCGCCCAGGATGCTTCGAAGCACCGCTTGGAATCCCCCTCAGCACACTTGTCAACGAATATTGTGGCGGCATGCGTGGCGGGAAAAAATTTAAAGGTGCAATCGCAGGGGGCGTCTCAATGGGCGTGCTTGGCACCGATCAATTCGACGCAGCAATGGATTTCGACATCGGTCGACGATGCGATGTGCTTGGTCTTGGAACTGCATGCCCAACGATCTTTGACGAAGACACCGATATGGTCGCCGTTGCCCGCAATTGCGCCCGATTCTTCATGAACGAGTCTTGCGGTCAGTGCACCCCGTGTCGTGAAGGATCTGGTTGGATCTATAAGTTGCTCACACGCATCGAGCGTGGCGATGCAACAAGTGCTGATTTGGATTTGCTGTTGGAACTCGGAGGATCGATGGGACTTTCTGAAGGAACCACGATCTGTGGTTTGGCAGATGGAAACAATTGGCTGGTGCGAACAATCGTGAACAAGTTCCGCAGTGAATTTGAACGGCGCGTAAAGCCGAAATTCATTCCTGTGCATCTCGTCGCCCGTTGAGCAATCCACGCACATCAATCGAACTGGTTTCCGCGGTCCCGCTGGCCGAGGCAAAGATGCTTGAGTTGGTGCGCAGCATGATCGAATTCTTGCCTGCAGTCGAAGGGAAATCCCAGACGTTTTCCCAAATCTCAATTCGAATTGTGCTTGATGAAGAGATGTCGCAACTTCATGAAAAATATTCCAATGTCGCTGGAACCACTGATGTCTTGACCTTTGTGCATGGCGATACTGCATCTGGCATCGAAGTCGATCTTGCTCTGTGCGTCGACGAAGCGGAGCGGCGGTGTGCGGAGTTTGGGCATTCTGTAGAAAATGAACTGGCCTTATACGCAGTGCATGGACTTCTGCACGCAATCGGATTCGACGATCAGGATGAAGTTCAGGCGCAGCGAATGCACGCCGAAGAAGATCGCATTCTCACTTCGCTTGGTCTCGGTGCGGTCTATGCACCTCGAGGAGGGGAGAGTCCATGACCACTGGATTGATTCTGATTCTTTTTGGTTTGCTGTTGGTCACAACCTTTCTCTCGGCACTCAACCTTGCACTCGGTACAGCCAGTGCCACCGCAATCGAGAGGCGCTGTGCTTTGTATGGACGCGTTCAAGCTGGAGTTTGGATTCTCGCTCACGCGACTGACCTCGAACATGCAGTCGCGTTTTTCCGCACATTCGGTCGACTTTCATGCTTGCTTGTGGTTCTTGCCATGTTTCGTCAGAGCGATCCGACGATTCCTTTGGATTGGCCCTCCATTCTGATGGCACTCGCAACTGCAAGCATCTTGGTGTGGTTGACGACCAGCGTGATCGCAGTCGCTATCGCGCGGTATAGCGGCGTTGGATTAGTGATTGGAACATATCCCATCTTGCGAATTTCCTTTTGGGCAACACATCCAATTTTATGGATCGGCGGATTTGTCGATGAAGCAGTTCGCAGATTGCTTGGAGCGTTGCCGAATCATGAGACGATCGAGCAGGATCTGATTCACTCAATCACTGATAGCGCACGTGCAGGCGGCATCGACGAGCTCTCTGCACGAATCATTCAAAATGCTGTGGAGTTTCACGGAACGGTTGTCTCAGAAGTGATGACTCCACGGACTCAGATCGAAGGAATCGCATACACCGACGATATCGCGGTTATTCGTGCATTCATCGAAACCGCCGGGCATTCGCGCGTGCCGGTCTATCAAGAGAATATGGATCAAGTGGTTGGCATCTTGTACTTCAAGGATCTCGTTCGCTTTCTTGGGCAGGCCCCGACTGACTTTAAGTTGCGGCCAATCCTTCGGCAGCCGCCGCGCGTTCCAGAGACGAAACCTGTGAGCGAACTCCTGAGTGAATTTCAGCGAACTGAAGTTCATCTCGCATTGGTGGTCGACGAATTTGGTGGGACTGCAGGATTGATCACGATTGAAGATGTGCTGGAAGAAATCGTTGGAGAGATTTATGACGAGCACGAGCCATCGAGCGAAATTGAACCTCAATTGACAGGCAACGCTGAGGCTGGCTGGGAAACCGATGGCCGAATTCCCCTGGTAGATATTGCTGCAGCGACTGCTTTGGAATTGCCGACTGAAGAAGATTTTGACACGATCGCTGGTTTGATTCTCCTGGAATTCGGCCGCATTCCACTGGTAGGCGAAGCATTTTCCAGATATGGCGCACGTTTCACTGTGCTCTCTGCGACGCCAGTGCGCGTCGTTAAGATTCGAATCGAATTGCTTCAGCAATCAGAGAAAAATCCCGAGTCAGCTTCTGGCCATTAACCAAATTCATCGCCTTTGAATGTTGATGCGAGATATGCCTCTCGCACGAGTGGATCGTTGATGATGGTTTTCGGATCGCCATCGCGCAGATTTTTCCCCTCATGAATGATGTACGCGCGTGTGCAGATCCGCAGCGTCTGCTGAACATTGTGATCAGTCACAAGAATCGCGATTCCTTGTTCAGCCAATCGGCGGACTTCGGATTGCAATTCTTCGACCGTGTGCGGATCAACTGCAGCGAATGGCTCATCGAGAAGGATCAAACGTGGACGGGTGATCAGCGAACGAGCAATTTCCAGACGCCGTCTTTCGCCGCCAGAACATGTTCGCGCTTGTTCTTTGCGTTTGTGTTCCAACCCAAATTGTGCGAGCAAGCTTTGGCAAGTAGATCGTTGCTCTGCGCGACTGATCGGCCGCGTCTGCAAGATCGCCATTAAGTTGTCTTCGACTGAAAGCCGTTGAAAAACGCTTGGTTCTTGAGAGAGATATCCCATGCCTGCACGCGCGTGGATATACATCGGGTCATTGGTCATGTCCTTGCCCGCAAAGACCACTCTGCCAGCTTCGGGAGAGATCATTCCAATTGCCATACGAAAACTTGTGGTCTTTCCTGCGCCATTTCTGCCCAAGAGTCCAACGATTTCTCCTGCATCCACAGTAAAAGAGACCTTGTCAACGACTCGTCGGCCGTTATAACTTTTTACAAGTCCATGTGTTTCAAGCAGTGCCACGATTGGAAGTGTAGAGGGACGTTAGAATCATTGTCGTATGGTCCGATGCCGAATCTTCGTCTTGTCTTTGACCGCACTTGCAACGGTGCTTTGCATTGGTTGTGTCCGCCGAACGATCGCAATTACATCAACCCCATCTGACGCATTGGTCTTTGTCAACGACCGTGAAGTTGGTCGAACTCCATGCGAAGTTGATTTCCTTTTTTATGGCGAATACGACGTGCGATTGAAGCATGAAGGGTATGAATCGATCGTCGGTTCTGGAACCGCATCAGCGCCAGTCTGGGATTTTATTGGCGCAGACTTGCTTGTCGAAGTTGCGCCGCTCGATTTGGAGAGCCGTGTTGATTGGCATTTCGATTTCATACCTGTCAACAATGATCCAGTTGATTTGCTCGCTCGTGCACGCCAAATGCAAGTTGCTGCCCGCAGTGAACCAGATGAAATTGTTCCGGAAGTCGAAATCAAAAAGCCAAAGACAGCAGTGCAGGATGCGATCATTGCACCCGTCAAAAACGATCAGGGAGCAATGCCGCAGAAGGGGTCATCTGCCATCCCTGTTCCTCCGACGGAACTACCGCCTGATGTTCCCGGTGCCGGGCCGAATGCCGCGCCGAATAGCGCAGCGTGAAATCCGAGCCCTAGGCTCAAATCTGATTGACTGAATTCATTTTGTTTTCTGAAGCGCTGTGCTCAGCGCCTTGACAACTGCGTCATTCGTTGACGGCCAATCGATCTTGTGCAGCTTCTCCAGCTCGACCCACGCGATGCTTGAAGCCGCCAACGCCCGAGGTACTGAACCCATCGGCAACTCGACCGAATAGATGTGAAACCGAGGAGCGGGGCGCCCAATTGGTGCCGGTGGCTCGACCACCCCAACGTCAATCCAAGCGCATGATGGATCTGTGCAGTCCACTCCAGTCTCTTCCAGCAATTCTCTCGCCGCGGCGATGTTGGGCGCTTCGCCTACTTCGACTTTGCCACCTGGCATCTCCCACACCCCAGGAAGAATCTCTGCGTCAGCAAGGCGCTTGGCTATGAGAATTTCAAGGCTGCTGCGAGATATTCCCTTTCGGCGAAGGGCTACAAGGGCCACATTGATAAAAGAACCGCCGGAGGAGGGGATTTGCTGGTTTAGGTTGGGGGGGTGGCTCATAAGTGTTTTGCAGGGAATGGCTTACAAATGCAGGAAAAAGATTGTTTTATGCCATTGACCGCCACAGAGTGGAGAAGATACTGTGCATCTCCCCCTTTGCCTTCTTTGCAGCTTCCGATGGAAGTTGTGACTAATGCCGTTCGGTCGTGTCGGAGCGATCGAGCGGTTTTTTTTATGGTCATACTCTGCGCATATGAAGATGCGAAATCAAATTCGATTTGTCTCTATTGCAGCCTGTGTACTTGCTTGCATGAATATGAAAGCGCATGCGATTGATTTCACTTTTCAACCCAACTTTGTCAACTCAGGCGTGCAGTTGATTCCAGATGCGGGTCAATCGTCAACACCCGCGCCGACTGCTGCAACGACCGCGCCAGCATCATCTGAAAAAGTGCGATTCGGGGAAGAAGGTTCTTGGCGTTGGCAGTTACTCGACGCAGTCGCATCGGATTTCGATGGTGCTGAGCAAGGAGAGTTTGGTGCGAGTTTGAGTTGGTTCTTTGTTGACAATCTCTCCATTGATTTCCAGATCGAAGGCGATTACATCGAGCAACCTGTTCAGAACACATGGGGCGGTGGAGTCACAATTCTTTTTCGTTGGCACTTCATCAGTATGGATACATGGTCGATCTATGGCGATGCAGGTTCTGGATTGATCGCAACGGCATACGACACTCCATCAGGCGGAACATCGCTCAATTTCACACCGCAAGCAGGCATGGGAGTTTCGTGGGAGATTTGTCGCGATCTTCGAATGATGGTCGGCGCTCGTTGGTATCACATCTCTAATGCCAACACGGGTGATACGAATCCTGGGCGCAATAGCCTGATGGGCTATGTGATGCTCAGTGTGCCCTTCTGATTCAACCCGTCTGATTCAACCATACCCATTTGGGTTGGCAGATAGCCATTTCCACGCATTTCCAATTGATTCGTCAAGCGTTCGCACAGCAGGGGACCAGCGTAAAAGACGCTGAATTTGTGCTGCGTTCGCAACGAGCATCGGCGGATCTCCATCGCGTCTGGCACCACGCACTGCTGGAACTGCGCGTTGACAAACTTTTTCGCATGCTTGAAGAACTTCCAGAACGGAGTGACCTCGACCAGTTCCGACATTCAAGCGCAGAGATTCGCGAGCGGTCAACGCTTTGAGTGCAGCAAGATGCGCCGCGCAAAGATCGCCAACGTCGACATAATCACGAACGCAAGTTCCGTCGTTTGTGGGATAGTCATCCCCCATGATGCACAGTGGATCGCGCCTTCCCAGAACTGCAAGCATGCACGATGGGACAAGATGTGATTCGGGTCTGTGATCTTCACCGATACGCCCTTGCGGATCGCTGCCAATGACATTGAAGTATCGAAGTGCTGCAAATGCAAAGTCGCCGCCGCTGCGCAAGATTGAATTCTGATGATCAGCAATCGCATGCTCCGCCGCCAACTTTGCAGCGCCATATGGATTGATCGGATTCTGCGGGCAGGATTCGTCAATCGAGTTTGCGCCCGCAGTAGGAACGCCATATGTCGCACAGGTTGAACTGAAAATCAGGCGTCCAACTTTCGCACTGTTCATCGCTTTGAGTAGTGAAAGAGTGCCACCCAGATTGGTCCACCAATAATCCAGTGGCCGCTCGACAGATTCGCCGACATATGCAAGCGCAGCGAAATGAATGACTGCATCGATCCGATTCTCGCGCATGATGTGTGCTAGGCGATCAGTTTCGTGAACAGAAAGCTGTTCGAATGAAATGGTGGCATTGGGCGCAGCTTTACGCAGTGCCTCGACTGCCCCAACATGTCCTCGAAAACAATTGTCGACGATCGTCACCGAATACCCCGATTCTGCAAGGCGCAGCACCATATGGGAACCGATGTATCCGGCTCCCCCAGTCACCAAGATGCGTTTTGGGCTCTCAAAGGGCATTCTCCAAAGGCTATCCAAAGGTTCGCCCTTGCATCACCTCCATTGCTATGAGAGAATGACAGAATGCACCAAATGAGGGGTTCTTTCTCGACGGTAGCGGATCATCATGGCGCCACGTCTACGCATTCCAACCAGATGATTTCAAGCCAGGTCAATTCCAGCCAGATGAATTCCAGTTCAGGTGGAGGAGCTTTCACACCCTCAAATCTTGGCAGTGTTGATTCGATTCTCGAGTTATTGCAATCAGCCAAAGTCATCGAGGAAGCCCTGCGAACTGGCTCCGCAGAAGTCTCGCAGCAAGCTGCGGCACAGGGTCGAGTTGACGCTTTGGAGTCCGTGACTGGAAGGAACAGCCTTGCACGTGGTGCAGCTGAAGTTGCGGCGATGATCCGTATGATCGAAATCAAAATGGATGGCATGAAATCACAACAGCGAGTAGAAAAGAAGTCATGAGTCAAATTGAACAAAATTCCCAAACAATTGTCGTCGACAATTCCGCTGCCAATTCCTCCTCGCATCCCGTTTCCAACCTTACCCAAGGAAGTCTTGTAACCCATGCAGATATGGCAGTGCTCCAAGCTGCGCTTGATGAAGCCTTTGGGTATCGAGGCGATGTGACGATCATCACCAAAGATGCACGCCGCATCGAGGGATATATTTTCGATCTTCGCTCTGGCAAGACTCTAGAAGATTCTTTCGTCAGAATTCTCACTGGAACGAGCGATGACCGAATCGTTGTTCGTTACAACGAAATTCAATCTTTGGAATTTTCTGGCCGAGATACTGCAGCAGGAAAAAGCTGGGAGAATTGGCTGCGCAAGTATGCCCAGAAGAAAGTTGTGGGCGAAATGGCGAGTATCGAATCTGATTTAGGCGAGTGATTTCTCTGCGTCGAGCGCATTCTGCTTCAGACTCGTTCGATCAACATCGTCACTGCGTTGCCACCGCCCAAGCACAGGCTGCAAATTCCTCTGCGCCCATTGGTTCGAATGAGGTGGTGAACCAGTGTGACCAGAACGCGCGCGCCACTTGCACCGATCGGGTGTCCCATCGCAATCCCGCCACCGCCAACATTGACCTTTTCTTCGCTGATTTTTAGGTGTTTCGTATTGCAAAGAACTTGCGCTGCAAACGCTTCGTTGATCTCGAAAAGATCGATGTCATCCACAGAAAGTGAATGATCTTTGAGGATTTTTTCGATGCCCAGAGCAGGGGCGAAAAAAAGTTCCTTTGGTTCGACACCAACTGTGTTGGAACCCAAGATGCGTGCAAGAGCCTTCGCGTTGAGTAATTTCGCCGCCGCTTCTGATGCCACGATCAATGCTGCCGCGCCATCTGAGATTTGGCTCGCATTCGCAGCAGTGACAGTTCCGTCTGGCTTAAATGCAGGTTTCAATTTCGCAAGGGTTTCAGCAGAACTCTCTGCGCGGAATCCTTCGTCCACATCAAGCCCAGTCTTCTGCTTGATTTGTTCTGCGGTGAGTGCAACGATTTCCTTGCGAAACCATCCTTGCGTGGTGGCATGCGCGGCTCGCACATGACTCTGCGCGCTGAATCGATCCTGTTCCGCACGAGAGATGCCGTGAGATGTTGCAATGTGTTCCGCTGCGAGTCCCATGCCCCATCCTTCGAACGCACAGCGAAGACCGTCATACTCCATGTGATCGAGCGCTTCGAACTTGCCATAACGCACACCAGATCGAACGGATGCCAAGTGCGGAGCCAAATCCATATTTTCCATTCCACCTGCTACGACAAGATGGTTGTCGCCTGCGCGGATTGATTGCGCGGCCATCATGACTGCATGCAGACCCGACCCACACACTTTATTGACAGTGACGGCGCTGAGCGACGACGGGAGTCCAGCGCGTAGCCCAGCTTGACGGGCTGGGTTTTGACCGACCCCAGCCTGTAAAACGCATCCCATAATGCACTCGTCGATCTTTGCGGCAGCGCCAGGAACATCAGCAAGGGCAGCCGCGATGGCGAAGGCGCCAAGTTGCGGAGATGGAATTCGCGCAAGAGATCCCTGAAATTTGCCAGTTGGTGTTCTGCGAGCGGCGAGAATGAGCGGTTGAGACATTGCGAATCTCCTTTTGCCTTTGAAATTGTGCCTGTGAATGCGGTGAAATCTCTCGAAACAGTGATCGATACGACGGACTCGATCGGGGCGGAAGAGTACACCGATCGCCGAAAAGTGCGAATTTGCCAAGAAAAATACTCAGGACAATTGAACTCCGAGCAATTCGAGGCGTACCAAATTGGAAGAGGAAGCAGCGTGCAACCTCAATTTTTTCCCCTTGACCGCTCGACCCTTTGGGTTGTGCGGTCTTTTTTTGAAAGAATCACAGCCATGCATGGCGATGTCCGTGACCGATGGTGTTCATGGACACTGCGCTGTGGCGCGTCGCATTAATTCTTAAGAGCGTAATTTATGGTTCAATGACTCTTAGGAGATTTTCGCATGGACCACACTGGATCAAGCACTAGCAATCTGTTTTCGCTGCAAAGTCACATTCTCTCTGAAGAGTCGCTTCACCCTGGAGCAAGCGGTGATTTTTCGTGGATCATCAGCGCCATCTCGCTTGCAGGCAAAGCGATTGCCGACCGAGTTCGTCGCGCACGCTTAGAAAATGTGCTTGGCGAACATGGGTCGACCAATGTGCAAGGAGAGTCTCAGCAACGGATGGATATCATTGCCAATGATATTTTGATGCGATGTCTTGGTTCACGTGCGTCCATTGCCGTGTTGGCCAGCGAAGAAGACGAAGAACCCACGATCATGCGGCGCGGCACTGAAGGTGGGAAGTATTGCGTGCTCTTCGATCCACTCGATGGATCGAGCACGCTTGATACCAACGGGGCAGTGGGATCGATTTTTACAATCTTGCGAAATGATCCGCTGATCGAATCCGCCGAGGAAACGGTCTGTCAGTCAGGTCGAAAGCAAATTGCGGCTGGATATATTTTGTATGGTCCTTCCACTGCGTTTGTGATCACGACGGGCTCTGGAGTCGATCTCTTCGAACTCAATCCAAATATTGGATCGTTCATCTTGGTTAAAAAAGGAATGCGCATTCCACCAGCGAAACGCGTCTATTCGGTCAACGAGGCATATTCCTCTTCATTTCCACAGGGATATCAGGAGTATTTGAAGTGGGCGCATGCAAACTATTATTCATCTCGTTACACCGGAAGTTTGTGTGCGGATGTACATCGCACACTGATCAATGGCGGCGTCTTTCTCTATCCGCCTACGACTTCACACCCAGATGGCAAATTGCGATTGTTGTACGAAGCCAATCCGATGGCAATGATCATGGAGCAGGCCGGCGGAATGAGCATCTGTGGAAAAACGCCAACTTTGGATGTGCAGCCGAAAAAACTGCACGAACGAGTTCCGCTTGTTCTGGGAAGCAGTGATGAAGTAAAAGCTGTGATGCGACATATCTCTGCGAGTTGATTTTGCGTTTGACGAAGTGGTGCCGAGTTTTTTCAGGATCACAACTTAGTTGCCATAGTCAAAGATTCGCATGGACTTGGACTTTTCTTTCCACGCGCCGACAAGAGCAAGATGATCTGGATGAACAAGATATGCCTTGTATGCATCGGTGGATGCGAACTCCACACTGACGGCAACGTCGTAATCACCATCGACATTTTTTCGGCCAATGTCTATTGGACGGGCGAGTGAAAATTCGAGGACGCCAAGAATCGAAGAGAGTTTCGCGTTGCAATCTTTTTCAAGAGCTGCGCGATCATTCGTGTCTTTCAATTTGATCAGCACGAGATGTTGGATCGTGATCGGGGATGCGGCGGATGCGCGGGGTTGTGATGCGGCGGCGTTTGGTGGAAGCGTCCCGCTGGGTGGCAGTGCCGGCGCGCCGCAGGAGATCAAAGTGGCTGCGAAAACGAGCGAGGCCAACGAACCGACAAAAGTGCTTGGTTTTCTGCTTATCCAGGGTGAAAGTTTTCGCATGGAGTCAGTTTACTGCGCCAACGCATTCCACTGAGTAAGCAAGTGAGGGATCAAGGCCGATGGCGACTTTGCGGTCCAAACACCATTCGAACATGACGCAATCCCAAGTCGATCGAGTTTCGCAAGTGCGTCGTCGACCTCAAAGTCGATCTCCACTTGGAATTGTGTTTGAAGCCAACTCTCAATCTTTGCGTCAAGTGCATCCACAGTCGATGGGCCGTCGAGCAGAAATCGGTAGCCCAGTATTGCCTCTTTCGATTCCTCTTCGCTCGCTTCATCCAAGACGCGTGCGGCTGCACCCATATCTCGATCAAGCATTCGATACAGGATCATGTCCGCAAGGATCTTGAGATATTTCAACCGCATTTTTTGGTATCGACTGAATTGCGTATATCCCCAGATGATGAGTGCGACCAATCCGCCACCTATGGCCGCGAGCGCGCCACCAGGAACATCAGGAGGTGCGGTATCGATTCCAAGTTGCCAGCGAGCGGAACTATACAGCGCAATCCAACTCGCGCGAATGCCAGCAGAGATTCCGATGACGGCAAAAATCGCTGGGCCGAACATGATGCATTTGTCTAGGTTGTGCATTCCGACCGCGCAGTTTGGAAAGAGCATTTCCATATCTGCGACGGGGATGTTTTCGAAGAGTCGAACATAGAACGAAGGGGGCTCACTGGCTGCGTTTGGTTTCTGCTTTGTATTGGGCTTTCGTTGGTGCTCCACATAGAGAAAGAGGCGATCAAAGACTTCAAGTTTGATTGTCTTCTTGCGCAGACCGAACCAAGCACTGACGGTTTGGGAAGTGAAGTGTCTTCCACGCGCGAAAATGACGGATCTCTTCCAGAGTTTGCGATTGATTTGTATGTTCAGACGAATCAGTGACTGAGTTGTGAACGCAGTTTGAAGATCGCTTTCGGAGAGTTCAGCATAGTTTGCACGGGTCAGAATCGCACGAATATCGTTGGTCAGTCGTGTGCTCTCGGCTTCTCTTTGTTCAATGGGCAATTTGCGATCGCAACTATGCACAATCGTGTCGATTCGCTGTCGCATTTCGATCGACTGTTGATCGATTTCCGTGCGCAACAGGAGGCGAATGAGACGAAGTGTTCGCGTGAAGTGATTCGCATCTGTCAACCCTTCACCAATCACACTCAGAATTCGTTCTTGCGAAACGGTGATCACATGATTCTTCTTGACGGCGGATTTGATGAGGGCACTCGGAGTCATCGTGATGACGAAGGATAGCTCCAACAAAAAACCCGCCGCAGCGCGCGTGCGCTACGACGGGGTAAGAACTCCGAGGTCCATCCTGAACCTCGATCAAAATTCCGCAGTGGTCAAGCCTGAGAGTCGGTCACCCTCTTGTAGCCAGGTTCTCCCCGCCAAATAAGGGGGTTGGAATCCACCGTTTCCGTGCGTATCCAACCAGTGCAAGGAAAATCCATTCACTCGCCAACCGTTTCAAAAAACCCTGACCAGAACCACTGCGAAAACTGTGAGGATCAGGCATCGTCGGAGTAGATCGATGCCCGACCCCCTTTGAGTCGTTGAATGAGTCGTTGAAATATTCATCAGCACCAATCAACTGCACCCCATGCTGCTACCGCAATTCCAACAGCGATAGCACGTGCCGTTGCGAACAGTAATTGAGCCACAAGAATCACACGCAGGCGCGTCGCCCATCAACTGGGCATTTGCCTGATCAGCCGCGGTAAGTGCGGGACTTCCCAGCGATTGCGCTGGATGTCCCAGCGATTGCGCTGGATGTCCCAGCGGTCGCATTTCTCCGTGCTCGACGATAATTGGTGTCATTGGAGTCATCGCAGATTCGTCGTTGCTCCTCGCGTCGTCCGCATGCAAGAATGTTGTGATTCTCGATGACGATGAGATGTCTGCGATCTTCTCCCCGTCGGAAGTTCGACCAATGATGTGAGTTCCGCTCTGGGACAATTTTGTTTGTGAATCTTGAGTTGTTGTGAATCGATTGCTCGACCATGTTGTTGTCTCCTGAGTTGGTGCCAAAGTTGGCTTTGGTGTTGGGATAACAGTTGCAGCCGGAGCTGGTGTTGTCATGGAGGGATCCATATGTCCGATGTCCATCGGCGAGAAGCCATCATTGGAATGTCCACTTGCTGAAATACGCTTTGGCGCATTCGCGTCGCGGTAGCCCTGAATAAACTGCATGCCGAACCAACGGAAGATGTAATCGACCAAGCTCTTTGCGAATGGAATGTCGGAATTCGTCGTGATTCCCATCGGTTCGAATCGCTGATGAGCGAATTTCGTGACAAGACTTTCGACTGGAACACCGTATTGCAACGCAACGCTGATCGCAGTTCCCAGCGAGTCCATAAGACCGCCGATTGTGGATCCTTCTTTGGCCATAGTGATGAACAACTCTCCGGGTCGTCCATCTTCATAGAGGCCAACGATGAGATATCCCTCGTGACCACCCACATTAAATTTGTGCGTGATTGAGTGACGAGTATCAAGCAATCGCCGGCGCATCGGTCTTTCGATGACACGTTCGACAACTCGTTCCACGACACGCTCGACGATGCGTTCAACTTCGATGATTCGAGGTTCGAGCGCAACGATTGCGACCTGTGTCTTCTCTGCGTTTTTGCTTTCTTCCTCAAGCCCATCAAGGTCTTCCTCTTCAGCATGATCGGAAGCTTCAGACTTTGTTGAAAGTGGCTGGCTCAACTTGCAGCCATCTCGATAAAGCGCGTTTGCCTTGATTCCAAGTTCCCAAGAGAGTTGATAGCACGCGCCGATTTCTTCGACAGTTGCATCGTTGGGCAGATTGACAGTCTTCGAGATTGCTCCCGAGATGAATGGTTGCGCTGCAGCCATCATGTGAATGTGACCACTCGGCTTGATGAATCGAGTTCCAAGTGCTCCGCAGCGGTTCGCGCAATCAAAGACCGCAAGATGTTCTGGCAGAAGATGTGGAGCGCCTTCGATCGTCTGCGTTCCGCAGATCGTTCGATTGAGCGCGTCGATCTGTCGACCATTCAGTCCAAGCACACGAAGGCCATTGAATTTCTCGTCCGCACGAGCTTTTTCCGCGTTGATTCCAAGTCCAGTCAGAATGCGCTCTGGAATTGACCACGCAGTAAATGCGAATGACAATTCAAAGACGGTCGGCAAACCATTTTCGACTTTGACCAATTCTGCGCTAGTGAAACCCTTCTCAAGCAGGAATTCACTCAGCGTTTGGCTCTGGAATCCGACTGAAGCGCTACCGTCGGTTGCTGGGATTTTCTCATCAAGAGTCAGCGTTCCCATCACATATTTGAGAATTGCATCTGTTTCTTTGATGTCATATCCAAGCGCAGAAAGTGCGGGTCGCACGGACTGATTTGCGATCTTGAAGTAGCCACCGCCAGCAAGCTTCTTGAATTTGGTGAGTGCGAAGTCTGGCTCAACACCTGTTGTGTCGCAATCCATCAACAAGCCAATTGTTCCAGTCGGCGCAATCACAGTGACTTGCGCATTGCGATAACCAAATTGCTCACCCAGAGCGAGTGCATCGTCCCACGCAGATGTTGCGCTTGCTAGAAGTTGGTCAGCATTTGCAAGAGCAATACGGTTTTCATGAAAGAGTTTGTGATTGATCGGCACCGGTCGCGAGCGCAGCGATTCATAATCATCGCTGTCGCGAGCAACACCATTTGCAGCGCGGTGATGATTGCGAATGACACGCAGCATGTGCTGGCGGTTTTCGTCAAAGCCTTCGAAAGCTCCGTGTTCCGCCGCAAGCAGGGCGCTCGATGCATATGAGCGACCAGTCAAAATTGCGCTGAGAGTTCCGCAAATGGCGCGGCCTTCATCGCTGTCGTACGGGGTTCCCGCTTGCATCAGCATGGCGCCGAGATTGGCATAACCCAATCCAAGCGTGCGATACTTCCAAGAGAGTTCGGCGATTTCCTTCGATGGGAAACAGGCCATCAACACCGAAATTTCCAAGACCATCGTCCAGAGGTGAATTGCATGTTCGTAGCCTGCAATGTCGAAGTTTCTCGTTCGTGAATCATAGAACTTCAACAGATTGATCGACGCCAAATTGCACGCCGTGTTGTCGAGGAACATGTATTCGCTGCATGGATTACTCGCATTGATTCGTCCACCTTCGGGGCACGTGTGCCAAGCATTGATTGTCGAATCGAATTGGACGCCAGGGTCTGCACAGTGCCATGCAGCTTCGTTGATTTGTCCCCAAAGTTCGCGCGCATTGAGCGATTTGGCAACTTCGCCATCGGTACGACGAATGAGATTCCAATTTCCGTCGGTGTTTACGGCGTCCATGAACTCGTCGCTGAGTCGTACGGAGTTATTGGAATTCTGACCGCTGACGGTGTAATACGATTCACCGTTGAAGTCATAATCCAATTTCAAACCGAGTCGATCTGCAACTGCATGCTGCGATTTGCTCAACTTCTTCATTCCTTCGACCAACGCAGCAACCTTAATTTCTTCTCGGACTTTCCAATTTACAAACGCTTCGATATCTGGATGATCAACATTCAAGCAACACATCTTTGCTGCGCGTCGCGTCGTTCCGCCAGACTTAATCGCTCCAGCAGCACGGTCGCCGATCTTGAGGAAACTCATCAAGCCTGAACTCTTTCCACCACCTGAAAGAGACTCGCTGTCTCCGCGAAGGCTGGAGAAATTTGTGCCTGTTCCAGATCCATATTTGAAGAGTCGCGCCTCGCGCACCCAAAGATCCATAATGCCGCCTTCATTCACCAAGTCGTCATTGACGGACTGAATGAAACATGCGTGCGGCTGTGGATGCGTGTAAGAATCGGGAGCGCGTTCGAGAGCACCGGTTCGGTGATCGGCGATCCAATGTCCCTGGGCAGGGCCGTTGATTCCATACGCCCAGGCCAATCCTGTGTTGAACCACTGCGGGCTGTTTGGGGCGGCCATTTGGTTCAGGAGCATGTAAGCGATTTCATCGTAAAACGCCTGTGCATCTTCAGCTGTTTCGAAATATCCGTGCGTTTCTCCCCAGTGTTTCCAACATCCAGCAAGTCGATGCACGACTTGCTTGACTGAACGTTCTGGTCCAGTTGTCGGCTTCCCGTCAGCGCCGATTTGTGGAACTCCAGCCTTGCGGAAATATTTACTGACGACAATATCGGTTGCGAGTTGACTCCACTCCTTTGGAATCTGGGCATCATCCATCGCAAAAACCACGGACCCGTCCGGGTTCTTGATCTTGCTTGAGCGTGTCGCCCATTCTGTTGTGGTGTAGACATCCGTGTCTTTGGTTGTGAATCGTCGAGAAATTTTCATGAGTGCGTCCTGCGGGAATTGGGTTGATGATGTGAGAACAGATAAAACGCATGGGATCACCGAACATCGGTGAGCCCCTTTGGGGAGAAAAACTTACTGATGTTCAGATTTATTTTGAGAGTGACCGTCGACTCGGGGGAGAGTCAATCCGCTTTGATTTTGATACTTGCCGCCTTTGTCTGCGTAACTTGTAGCGCAAACGCGATCGGCCTTAAAGAACAACATTTGTGCGATACCTTCGTTGGCATAAATCTTTGCTGGAAGGGGAGTGGTGTTGGAAATTTCAATCGTGACCTTGCCACGCCATTCAGGCTCGAGAGGTGTGACGTTGACAATAATTCCGCAGCGCGCATAGGTGGACTTTCCGACGCAGACGGCCAAGACATCACGCGGAACGGAAAAAATTTCGATCGTTTCAGCAAGCGCAAATGAATTTGGTGGAATGACGACATGATCTCGCTTGGTCAATTCGGTGTCGATTGAGATGAAGAGATCGCTTGAAAAATTCTTTGGGTCAACAACGGCGACTCCGCCTGAAGTTGCATTGGTGAAAATCTTGAACTTCGTTCCAACGCGAACGTCGTATCCATAGCTTGAAACGCCGTACGAAATCACGCCGTCTCGTTTACGGCTCTCTTCAAAGGGCTCGATTCCAACCAATTCACGTATTTGTGTATCGCACAGAATGCCCATTGTTTGACTCCTTCAAAAAAGTCGAAAAAAGTAAATCTCACTGACTAACCCACACGCTGAGCGCTCCAACAAAGGAGGTCACAAACCAATTTACCCCAACATCTTGTGGTGGCAATAGCAAATCCACCACAATATCTTGAATTTTGTCGGACATAGACTTTTTGGTCTTAACCTCTTGTAAACACAAAGACTTGGGGTTGGATTTGCCCACCAATGGTTTGAGATCCCTTGTGGACTGATTGTCAGTTGGTGTCTCTTTCGCCTATTAGACTCCATGCGTGGACGTCGATTCTCATGAGCCGTGGCTGGTTGATTTGACCGAAACTCAACGGCAAGCGGTCATGCATTGTGGCGGTCCGCTTCTCGTTCTCGCTGGGCCTGGCTCTGGAAAAACACGCGTGATTACACGCAGAATTGCGTGCAGAATCGCTGCAGGTGTTCCTGCGTGGAAAATTCTTGCGCTGACATTTACGAACAAAGCTGCACGCGAAATGAAGGCTCGAGTTGATGCGCTGGTGCCTGCCGATGCACCAGGTCGTCGTGGATTGGTCGTCAGTACATTTCACTCATTTTCTGCGGGGATTCTGCGCAGATTTGGTCCAGAAAGTCTCGCTGCTGGCATTGGGCAGAAACCTCTTGCGGCAGAGTTTTCCATCTTCGACATGGATGACGCGCATGCAGTCATCAAAGCGGCGATCGGACGAGCGAATCTCGAAACTGCGCAGTGGCAAGTTGGTTCGGTGGCAACGGAGATTTCTTCTGCGAAGAATCGGTTGCTTTCTGCTGCGGAATATGCGCAAAATGCGCTTGACTTCCGCCAGCGCACCATCGCTCGCATCTATGCGATCTATGAACAAGAGTTGGTTCGGCAGAACGCACTTGACTTCGATGACTTGCTGATGCGAACGGCTCGGATGCTTCGCGACGATCCTGTGGTTTTAGCGCAATTACAAGAGCGGTTTGCAGAAGTTTTGGTCGATGAATATCAAGACACAAATCATGCGCAGTTTACGGTCGCGCATTCAATCGCTCGCGAGCATCGCAACATTTGTGTGGTCGGCGATCCCGACCAATCCATTTATGCCTGGCGCGGAGCGGATATTTCAAACATTCTCGAATTTGAAGAGCACTATCCCGGAGCGACAGTTGTGCCACTCGGCGAGAATTTTCGTTCGACATCCCACATAGTCGCTGTTGCAGATCAGTTGATTCGCCGCAATTCTGCTCGCCGACACAAGGATCTTTTTACCGGACTTGGCGAAGGAGTTCCGCCAAAAATAGCCATGTTGTCTGATGAAACATCCGAAGCAAATTTTGTCGTCGAAGAATTCCAGCGCGCAAATCGTGAGGGAATTCAGTGGAAAGAGATGGCGGTTTTGTACAGAATGAATTCGCTCAGCCGCACGATGGAGGATGCGCTGCGGCGGCGAAATATCCCATATGTCATTGCGCGCGGAACGGTTTTTTATGAACGACGAGAAGTCCGTGATACGTTGAGTTATCTGCGTGCACTGGTGAATCCGCTGGATGAACAAGCGTTGCGCCGAATTATCAATGTGCCGGCGCGTGGAATCGGTGCGACATCGATCAGCAAATGTGCTGCAATATCAGTCGCTCGGGGGTGTTCGCTTCTAGAGGCGATGATGATGGCTCGACAAGCTGGAATTGCCGAAAGAACTGCAAAATCAATCGATGGACTTGTGATGGTTTTGGCTCGATATCGCAGCGAATTAGAGATGAAGCCTGCGGAAAATCTTGGGCCATTCGTTGCGCGATTGATCACCGAGGCGGGACTCGAACGAGCAGCTGCCGCAATCGCAGATGACGATCAAGATGCCGCAGATCGTAAGTCGAATGTTCAAGAAGTCGCCAACGCCGCCAGCCTGTATGTGCTGCCAGAATCTCAGCCAGATGCTCGCGCGCCGACGCTCGGCGATGCGCTGCGTGGTTTTCTCGAATCCGTCGCGCTCGTCGCAGATTCTGATGCTGTGGATCCGGAGCGTGGCGTTGTCACTTTGATGTCGCTCCACGCTTCAAAGGGGCTGGAATTTCACACCGTTGCAATCGTGGGAATCGAAGAGGGACTTTTGCCGCATGCGCGTTCAATGGATTCGCCGCAGGCAGTCGAGGAAGAACGTCGGCTCCTGTTTGTCGGCATCACGCGAAGCGAACGAAGTCTGCTGCTGACGTGTGCAGCAACTCGTGCAATGCGCGGACTTCGCATGCGAACGATTGAAAGTGGTTTTCTACGGGAAATCAGTGGTAATAATATTCAGCGCCTCGACCTGACAGAACGCGTGGAATTTGAAGACGACGCACGCGGGCAGGATGAAAATCGGCGGCATGCAGGTCGGCAGGGGGTTGGAGGTTCACGCCGTGGGGGCGATGGTGGATTTCCCGCAGGAACCATCGTTCGTCATGCGCAGTTTGGTATTGGAACTGTCGAAGAAGTTCTGCCGCGAGGAAGTCTGACGAGCGTTCGAGTTCGCTTTCGAAGCGCGGGTGTGCGGACGCTGGTGTTGGAATATGCCAAGTTGGAAGTCATCGCCTGAATTTTGGTTGCAATTTTGCCCTGAATTCTGCGATGAATTCTACTTCGAGTGCACTAGCGACACATTCCAGTCTGCCACATCATGAATGCCCATTGATCAGCCTGTTCTGCGATTCGATTTGCAAGTGGTTTTCCTTGTCCGTGTCCTGCATTGCGATCGACCCACAGCAGAATCGGATCACTGGCATCATCATTCGCGCTGAGCGCTTGCATGCGAGCCGCCATCTTGCGCGCATGAAGTGGATGAACCCGTGAATCATTTTCGCCGGCGGTAAACAAAACTGCGGGATACTTCGTTCCTTTGGTGACATGCTGGTATGGGCTGTACTTGCGAATCCATCCGAATTGCTCGACGTCTTCGCTCGATCCATACTCTGGTACCCAGAACTTCGCGATCAAAAATTGGTGATATCGAATCATGTCAAGCAGGGGGACAGCGCTAATCGCGGCACAAAAAAGATCTGGCCTCTGTGTGACTGCAACGCCAGTCAAGAGTCCGCCATTTGATCCACCTTGAATCGCAAGATGCTTTGAATTTGTAAACTTTGATGAGATCAACCACTCGGCGCACGCATAAAAATCATCAAATACATTTTGCTTATTTGCACGCATTCCAGCTTTGTGCCAATCTTCTCCATATTCACTGCCACCGCGAAGATTTGCAATCGCATAGACGCCGCCGCCTTCGTACCAAGGCCAATTTGTTGCATTGAATGCTGGATCGAGGCTGACATTAAATCCGCCATAACCATAGAGAATTGTCGGGGATTCTCCGTTGAGCACCAATCCCGCCTTGTGCACGATGAACATTGGAATCTTTGTGCCGTCCTTGCTTGTGACAAAAACTTGCGAAACCGTCACGCTTGATGGGTTGATCGGCACTGTGGGACGAGCCCACAGTGTCATTGACCCACTCTTGAAATCAACTGAATAAATCGATCGCGGTTCATTGAAACTTGTGTAACTCACGAAGCCAGTGGTGCGCGTCTCGTCTGTAGCAACGGACGCGCTGCCAAGGCCAGGCAATTTGATTTCGCCAAGGCTGAGCCCGCTCGATGTGAATCGCTCAATCCGACTGCAAACATCTTTGGAATAGGACGCAACCAACAACCCGCCACAATATGCCACAGATTCCAGTACTTCGTCCGGACGCGTTGCAATGATCGGTTTCCAATTTTCGCGTGCAGGCGAATTCATGTCGACAGCCCAGAGCGATCCCTTTGGAGTATCGAGCGATGAGAGCATAAACATCGTGTCACCGATGATCGCTGAAGGACGAAAATTTCCATCAAGTCCAACCGCAACTGGCACAAGCGGCAAAGAACCGCTTGGCATGCCTGCGCGTTGCCACTGAGCAAAGTCGCCGACAAAGAGATCGTTTGATTGCCAGCCGTGAGATTGCGAGACGATGATCCACCGACCATCTCGCGACAGTCCCGCACCTGGAACCACACTTGGTTCTTTTTGCCGATAAATCAGGGGATCATGGCGCGTGTGATGTCCGATTTGATGCCAACGAATTTCGCGCGAATAGGGATCCGCGGGATCCGCCAGCTGCGAATATAAAAACGCGTCACCGCTTGGAGACCAACCATCGAAAGACACCTTCCCAGAAATTTCATCGCTCAACCAATCTCCTGTCGCGACATTCATCACATGAAGAACACTCATTTCGCTTCCCGATTTTGAAGTTCCAAATGCGACGCGACGTCCATCTTGTGATGGCTCCCACCAATCCAAACTTGTCAGGCCTTTTGCATCGATTGTGTTGACATCGAGCAGAACTTTCTTGTCAGCGCGTGAAGGTCCATTTGATACAGCGACAGCGTTTCCAGAAACCGCAGGTGCGGAGAGGTCTGGTGCGAAATACAAAATTGGCTGATTCTGATTTCCTTCTCGCTCGGTCCAGAATGCACTGGCGCCTTCGCGCTTGGGAAGTCCCACCGATCCAATCGACATGAGTGGAGCGAGTTGCTTTTCGAGTTGCGCATGACATGGAAGTGCATTCAATATTGATTGCGTGCGATCGTTCTGAGCAGTCGTCCAATCCAGAACTTCAGGCGAATCTTTTTCGAGCATTTCAAGCCACCGATATTCGTCGGTGATCGTTTCGCCTTGCACAAGATCTGAAACTGGTTCAGAGCGAGTTGCGGGAGGAGCCGCAAATGAATCGATGGCAATGAACAAGCAAAATGTTGAAATGGAAATAGTTGAAAGAGCTTGAACCTGAGTGAAATTTGTCATATTGACGATGCTACGACTGAAATGAAATCGCTGGTCCAGATGTCGTTCGCATCCGAATCGTTTCTGGCATTGCTCCAATTCCATCGAGCAACTTGGGATCTTCAAAGCCTTCGACATCCAAGATCACATAACTCGTTCGGGGATTGGACTGCAGATATTCGGCGTTGATATTGATTCCTGCCTTTGCCAAAAGTGTGTGCATCGATCCCAACACGCCAGGAACATTTCGGTGCACATGCAAAATGCGAAGTTGTCCTTCTCGAAGTACTGGCAAATCGACTTGAGGAATATTGACAGATGTATCAGTCGATCCGTGATGCCAAAAACGAACAAGTTTTTCTGCGACTTCTGCGGCGATGGATTCTTGAGCCTCCTCGGTTGATCCACCAATGTGTGGAGTGAGTATCGCCGTTGGACACGTCTGCATGGGTGAATTGAATGGATCACCTGTCGCAGCAGGTTCGGTTGGAAAGACATCGAGCGCAGCTCCGCCGAGTCGCCCATCGCGCAGTGCTGCAGCAAGTGCATCAAGATCGACAACAGATCCACGCGCATTGTTGATCAAAATTGCACCCGGCTTCATCAATGCAATTTGGCGCGCGCCGATGAATCCCATCGTTTGTTGCGTTTCTGGAACATGCAGCGTGACGCAATCTGCATCACGCAGCAGTGCTTCAAGCGATGGTCTTGATTGTGCGTTTCCAAGTGGCAACTTGCGAACAACATCGAAGAAAATCACCCGCATTCCAAGCGATTCTGCCAGCACGCTGACTTGCGAGCCGATATGGCCGTATCCAACGATCCCAAGCGTTCGCCCGCGAACTTCGTGCGAACGACTTGCAGATTTGTCCCAGCGACCTGCATGCAACTGCGCAGATTTTTCAAAAAGCCTTCGAAAAAGGCAAATTGCTTCTGCAACAGTCATCTCTGCAACGCTGCGCGTATTGCTGAAAGGCGAATTGAAAACTGCGGATCCACTTGCTTCGGCAGCAAGCAAATCAACCTGATTCGTACCGATGCAGAAGCATCCGACTGCAACGAGGCTGGCATGATTGGCAAACTGCGCCGCGCGCATTTCAGTCTTGGATCGAATCCCCACGACGCTCACGCCATCAAGTGCACGGTCAAGTTCTGTTCCAGCAAGAGCGCTTGCGATGCGCTGCACTTGAAAGCCAGCTTCGATCAAGATCGAATCCGCAACGGGATGAATCGATTCAAGAAGTAAAGCCTTCGGTGCAATTGTCATATCGTGAAGAGTATCTCTCTTGCGATTCGCCGTGGACTTGCGAAATCAACCCACGACATCGGGCAGCGCAAAAAGATCTGCGGTCAGATTGACTGGTCCATCTGCGGTGATAAGAACATCGGCTTCATAATGAACACTCAGCGAACCATCACAAGTCAAGATCGGCCATGCAGTTCCTTGCGAGACAATCTCTGTTGTGCTGACGGCGATCATCGGTTCGACTGCGATCAACATTCCAGGCTTGAACGTTGTCCAGGCTTCGCTCCACTCGCCAGGATATGTCGGCACAACATTGGAGACAAATGGGGGAGCGTGCAGAGTTTTTCCATAACCATGACCGCCCAATCCGCGCACGAGAAAAAAGCCACTTTCCTTTTCGACGCAGTTTTGCACGGCGCGAGCCCAATCAATCAAGGGCCGCCCAGGCTGCATCGCAGCGACCCCACGCCGCAAACTTTCTCGTCCACTTCGCAGCAGCGCATACGAAACGTCATCGCCAGATTTGATCAAATATGTCCACGCCGCATCACCGATCCAGCCTTGATGACGAACGCCAATGTCGATCGATACCAAGTCGCCTTCTAAGATTCCCTTCGTTGTCATGTCATGCGTTCCGTGCACAACGCATTCATTGACAGAAATGCAAGCGTGACTTGGGAATGGAGGATGGCCTCGCACCTTGTATCCCAAGAAGCATGACTTGCAATCAAGGCGATTTAATGTGCGCTCGACAAATGAATCAATCTCTGCAAGGGTCTGTCCTTCTTTGAGATATTCAGCGATCGCTTCATGCGTACGTGAAACGCACGCTGCCGCTGCGGTGGCTGATGCAATCTCTCGTGCGGAAATCATCATTCTAGATTATCCCACGTCGAGCGAGTGCGGGGTGATGACTCTGCCACCAGCCATGACGATTTCTGGAAGTGCCCCAGAAAGTTCGTAGCCCAGCGCGCGTTCATCTTTGAAAGGCCACAGAACGATATCGGCAGATTTCCCAACTGCGATCGATCCGCATTGGTCAGTCATTCCAAGCACACATGCGGCATTCCAAGTCACGCTCGTAATCGCTTCGGCAGGAGTCATTTTCATTTCGCGAACTGCAAACGAAAGAACAATCGGGATTGCTCGAACGGGGGCGCTGCCAGGATTTGCATTCGTCGCAAGTGCAAGTGCTCCACCTGCGTCGATAAATTTTCGCGCTTGAATGCATGGAGTCCCCAAGCAAAATGCAGTTGCAGGAAGACCAACTGCGATTGTCTTGCTTCGCGCAACAAGGTCCAAGTCTGCATCGGTTGCAGCCTCCAAATGATCAACACTGATTGCACCAAGTTCTAGTGCTGCTGGAATCATTCCCAGTGAATTGAATTGATCCGTGTGGACTCGAATGCCAAGTCCATGTTGCTTCGCTTGCTGGAAATATCGCACGCAATCCGTAACGCTCCATGCGC
>CAJCCX010000242.1 GCA_903961015.1 uncultured bacterium | reverse complement strand
GGAACTCCGCCGACTGCGCAGATCACTTCGTATGTCACCTTATCGCCATCGGCTGCGGCGGATGCTGAAAGAACCGTTCCTGCAGATGACTTCATTGCCATTTCGATTGCCTGTGGCATCGTGACCTTTGCCGCAGCGAGCTTCTGCGCTCCCTCGGATGGATCTGGTGGCAAGGTTTCGTAATCAACTTCAGCGGTTCCAGCAGCAGCGTGATTCATATTTTCTCCAATTGGCATCACAGTTGACACCAGTGCAAAGGTCATAGCGAGTGTGGTAGTTGCAGATTGAATAGATGAGAGTTTCATAGTTGTCTTTCGGTAAGTTCGAGATGAATTGAGTTGGAGATAATACAGATTGTTTTAAGTCCGGCTGTAACGAGCCTCGATCGCCTTCACTTTGGCAAGTCGCCTTGCGTGGCGTTCTTCATTGGTGTATTTGGCTTCCAAATAGGCTCGAACCATGTCTTGCGCAAGCGCACCGCCGACGATGCGGCCGCCTAAGACCAGCACATTCATCGCGTCATGCTCCACTCCTTGGTGGGCGGAATAGTAATCCTCGCAGTTTCCTGCACGGATGCCTGGAATCTTGTTCGCAGCAACGCTTGCGCCAACGCCTGAACCGCACAAAAGAATTCCCTTCTCAGCACGCCCGCCAAGAATCTCCGCTGCGATTTTTTCTGCGAAGTCTGGGTAGTCACACGAGACAGTCGAATCCGTTCCAAGATCGACCGCAGTGTGACCAAGCCCTCGAACAAATGCCACGAGTTCCTGCTTCAGCGTGAAGCCCGCATGATCCGATGCAAGCGCAACGATCATTTGTTAGAACTCGCCTTCACTCGCGCCAAAACTGCGCGTGCACGATTTGCGACTGCATCTGGTTCGAATCCAAACTTTTTCATCAAGACATTCATCGGCGCAGATGCACCAAATGTCGTCATGCCAATCGCCTCACCATCGAGTCCAACATAACGATCCCATCCGAATGTCGAAAGCGCTTCGACCGAAACGCGTGCGCGCACCGATGGCGGCAGAACCGAATCTCGATATGCCTGATCTTGTTGATTGAACAACTCGCAACAAGGCATGCTGACCGTGCGAACTTTGATTCCATCTTTCGCCAGTAGTTCGTGTGCCGACATACAAAGCGCAACTTCGCTGCCCGTGCCGATGAGAATCAAATCCGGCTTGCCATCTGGCGCATCATTGACGACATACGCACCACGAGAAACTCCAGATGCAGCGCCATATTTCGTGCGATCAATCGTCGGCAAATCCTGTCGCGACAATGCCATCACAACGACTTGATGAACCATTGGCATGATGGTTCGCCAACATTCAGTCACTTCGTTCGCATCCGCTGGTCGGAAAAGCAATACTTGCGGTGTCGCGCGCAGTGCTGCGATTTGTTCAATAGGCTGATGCGTCGGACCGTCCTCGCCCAACCCAATCGAGTCGTGGGTGAAAATATAAATCACCGGAAGATCCATAATCGCAGAGAGTCTGATCGAGCCTTTCATGTAATCGCTGAAGATCAGGAAGCCAGCGCCGAATGCTCGAAGCTTGCCCAAATTCAGTCCATTGCAAATTGCGCCCATCGCATGTTCGCGAATTCCAAAGTGCAAATTGCGACCGCCATAACTTTCGGCTTGAAATGATCCAGCTCCATCAAAGGTCATCAGTGTCTTTGTGCTTGGTGCAAGATCCGCAGATCCGCCGATCATCCAAGGCACGCGCTTTGCAACTGCGTTGAGAACCTTGCCACCAGAAATGCGCGTTGCCATTCCCTTCGCATCTGCTGGGAAAACTGGAAGATCCGCGGCCCAATCATCAGGCAACTTGCGCGTTTCCATCTGATTGATTTCCTTGGCTTCCTTTGGGAACGCCTTGGTATACGCAGCGAATAGTGCGTTCCAATCTTTCGACATCGATGCGCCGCGTGCGCCAACTCCCTTGGTGAAATGATCCATCACACCATCGGGCACAAAGAATTTTGGTTCTTCTGGCCAGCGATAAAATTTCTTCGTTCCGCGAATCTCTTCTTCACCAAGTGGTTCGCCGTGTGCAGCGCTAGTGTCTTCTTTCGTCGGGGCTCCCCAACCAATTCGACTATCGACGATGATCAAGGTGGGACGATCTGTCGTTGCAGCAGCCGCGGTGTATGCGCGGCGCAGCACATCCATATCGTTCGCATCGGAAACGCGAAGCACATTCCATCCATATCCCAAATAGCGCGTGCCCACATCGTCGTTGTATGCAAGCGAAGTATGACCTTCGATGGTGATGTGATTGTTGTCGTAAATCCAACAGAGATTCGAGAGTTTCAAATGTCCAGCCAAACTGGCGGCTTCTCCCGAAATTCCTTCCATCATGCAACCATCGCCGCAGATCGACCAGACTCGATAATTGAAAAGTTCAAATCCAGGTCGGTTGTATCGCGCCGCGAGCCAACGTTCGGCCATTGCCATTCCAACACTTGTCGCGAGTCCTTGGCCCAGCGGACCGGTTGTCGTTTCGATGCCGCTGGTCCAGTGATATTCAGGATGTCCAGGGCAACGCGTATCGATTTGACGAAATCCCTTGATGTCTTCGATGGTCAAACTCGGCTTGCCGGTCAGTTGATACTCCGAATTCACCGCTTGAGTTTTCGTTAAATACAACAGCGAATAGAGCAGCATTCCAGCGTGTCCGTTGCTCAATACAAATCGATCTCGGCCAGGACAAAGTGGATTCGCAGGATCGAATCGCAAGAATTCTTGCCAAAGCGTGTACGCCACCGGTGCGAGCGCCATCGGCGTGCCAGGGTG
>CAJCCX010000241.1 GCA_903961015.1 uncultured bacterium | reverse complement strand
GCTGCTCGATTCAAAGTTTGCAAGATGACGGATATCTCGCTCCCTATGCGCATGTCAGTATTGATTCTTGGGCACCAGAAGAAGTCGCGAAAACGTGGCTGCGTTCTCGCGAGAGATTTGGGAAAACTGTCATCTTTATGCACACTCGCCAGCAAGCGCACGCGTGCATGCTTGCGCTGCGCAAGAGTGGCGTCAGCGTTGAACTTGTTGCAGGCGACACCGATCGATCAACACAGTTGCAAGATTTCGCCAGCGGCAAAGTTGAGATCCTTCTAGCGATGGGTTGCCTGACTGAAGGGTTTAACGATCCAACACTTCGAACGGTTTTCATTCGACCCGCAAGCAAAGGCCCAACCGTTCAAATGGGCGGGCGCGCTTTTCGAATGCACCCAAGTATTCCGGTGAAGACAATCGTTCAACACCGCGACACTCCCCTGCCATTCACACGTATCGCTCGTCCCGTCGAGCAATATGTCATTCGTGATAGCGAGTGGAGATCCATTGGAGCAACGCGTCAACTTGATGCGCTCGTTCACAACATGCGCACCGTTGCGGCGCGTGCAACAGTTGTGCTCCCAACCTTTGTCACCAAGGCGCGCAAATATAAATCAACTTCCAGCATCTTTCGAAAGCCAGATCCAAATGAGCAAGAATGAGTATCACATGAATTCACAGCAATCACACATTCCATTTTCAATGCCACAACTCGACCATGTCGTCTCAACAATCGGCGCTCTGCAAATTGCGCCCAACATGAGCGATCTGCCAGCGATACCGAACCAGCCGACAAATCCTCTTTTGCAAAGACGAATGGCTAGCACATCGATGAATCGCCTGCGATTTGCGCCGCGACGATTGCTTCTTGACGGCGAGCCCGTCATCGCAAGCGACCGATTCTGGGCGAGTCTGTTTCATAAGTGCGGGTTTAACGATGTCGTTTTCAAGTACTTCAAACCTGACGAAGTCTTTCAGCGCATCGCTCAGACAGACACGAAAGCACAACTTCGCTTCACGATCGAGTTGACCGAGAATAATCAGCGAAGGCTGCTTGGAGTCACGAATCCAAACGCTTCGATTCTCCACCGCGACAGTGCGCTTGCTCTTCTGCGTGCTCATGGTGGCGAGAAACTCTCATATGCCGACGGCAGATTGACTTCGACGCATATGCCTGCGGGCGGTCCTGGTCACTTTCGGATCGGTCCAGACGACTTCGAACACAGATTTACGCTCGACACACCGCTCGACGGATTCGGGGAACCGAAGATCTGGGTCACTCTCCTGCGAATGATCTGCACGAACGGCGCAATCGGAATGCAGCGCGCGTTCTGCAATCCAGTGAAGCTTGGACAGGAACCTCTGCATGCACTTGATCGAGCGCTCAGCAGCTATGCAAACGCCGACGGATTCAGTGCGATGCGTCAACGCTTCGAGAGTGCGCAGAAATCATGGGCGAGTCTCGAGGATGTTCGTTCACTCGAACGCATCATGACGACCGTCACATGGGGCGGCGGTGATGCCGCGGGGAGTCGGCGAAACGCGTTCGAGCGCATGGTTGGTGACATTTCAGGGATTTATGGCGTCGCTTCTCTCGAGGGTATTTCTCCAAAGCGCCGAAGGTTGCTGCCGTCGCGCGCTCGTGTGTACGACCTGATTAACTTCGCCAGCGAAGTCTCGACACATCATGCGATGCCGCTTGCAGCGTCGAAGATTTCTGCGTGGATTGGAACGACGATCGTTGATGAATTCGACTTGGAAGGATCGGCGAAAGAAGTGAACGATTTCGAAGCGCTCTTTTTAGATCAGCCGAGGAGTTCGGCACGATCAGCAAAGGCAAATGTTGTCCATGAAGTCACAACGAACAATTGAGGATAATAAAAATCTATTGAATACAAACAAGATTATTTGACTTGGCGTGATTCTGGAGTATGTTCTGCTTCTACTCTCATTTCTTGTGTTGATTGAGTTTTCCGGACCTTAATGCTGTCGTTTACAAACCTAATTGGATGCACTTATGAACTTAAATGATCTATCTTTCTCCGCTGCACTTGCTCTTGCTTGCATGGCCACCATAGGTTGCCAACCACAGCAAACTCACATCGTCAGGAGCACCCGCCTTCCGGACGGAACTCAGTACACGTATTCCAATGACAGTAGCGGCTACGGATACAACCCCAACTTCACCAGCAATCAGAATGTGGACGTCGCTGCGCCTTCGGCCGCCGCCAACGTGAATGTGAACGCGGGCGAGGGCGGTGGTTCGTGGGGATTTGGAAGTATGGGCGCGACGCCTTATGGAAACAGTTACGGTTACCCGTATGGATACGGAAACGCTGGTGCGTATTACGGGGGGTACTACGGCGATTACTACGGTGGCTCTCGGTGCAATGTGGAGTACGACCCGTTCACGAAACAGCCAATCTATCGAGACGCAGGACCCCGCCGATACGGTCAAGCGGATGTCCATTGACCTCCTCAACTGCTTTTAAGTTGCGACATACGTTTGAAAAATCCTCCGTTCGTTGCTCAGACTGAACTCAGCCCACCACGCACTTAGTCCTGGGCAATTAGGATGGCGCATGACGCTTGCTCGCACGATCCGGATCGATTGAAATTGCGAAGTCATCACAATGAAAATTCTTCACACAGCAGACTGGCATCTCGGACGAACACTTGCTGGTCGTGATCTCCTCGATGATCAACGACAGACGCTTGATCACCTGATCGAAATCGCACGAGCGAATTCCGTCGACGCCATCGTGATTGCAGGCGATGTTTACGATCGCGCCCAACCAGCCGAAGATGCGGTCATTCTCTTTGGAGATGTGCTTGAAAAACTCCGCAAGATCGCACCGGTGATTTGCATCGCTGGGAATCACGACAGCGCTGGCCGCATTAGTTATCTCTCGGGTTTACTCACCGAGCGTGGTGTCTACATGGCCGGAGTTGAATTCGGTGCTCCAAAGCCAATTGATATTGAATGCGCAAATGGGAATATCCGATTTCACCTGATGCCTTATGCGACGCCTGAAGAAGTTCGCTCTGCGCTCGAAATTGATGGCATTCGTACTCACGATGAGGCGACAGGTATGCGACTCGCCCTTGCAGACATCGCGGCGGACATTCCAAATGTTCTCGTCGCTCATCTCTTTGCGCAAGGCTGTCATCCAAGCGACTCAGAGCGAGACATCTCAGTTGGCGGCATTGCAACGATTGACACAAGCGTGTTCGGCAAATTTGCATACACGGCCCTGGGGCATCTTCATGAGCCACACAATGTGCCATCGACCAGCGGAGTTAACGCAGTCGCACGGTACAGCGGTTCAATTTGTCGCTATTCGTTCTCCGAGGAAAAGCACAAGAAAGGTGTGACACTCGTCACCATCGACGCGGAAAGCCATGTGACGACTGAACACATCGACCTGCCACAAGCGATCGGGATGCGAACAATTCGAGGCGAGTTTGCACATATCGAAGCGTCGGCGAACCTCGAAACACCAGAGACGCGCGAAGCCGCTCTCGTTCGTGTCGAACTGACAGATGTGACTCTGATCCACGATGCGCATTCGAAGTTGAGAAGGCTATACCCCAACTTAGTTGAGATGGCATATGTGACCTCGACCTCTCGAGCCGGCGCTGGATCAGTCAGCGAAGCTCGCGTCCGTGACGGAAAGCCAATCGAACTGTTTCATGATTTTCTCAATGACCGTGGCGCTCACCTTAGCGATATAGATAAAGTTGCCGTCATCGCACTCGCTGGAGAATGCATGGCTCTCGCTGATGGAAGGGACGCAGCACAATGAAGTTGAAAAAACTTATTGTGCAAGGCTTTGGACCATTTCGGACAGCACAGACCATCGACTTTGCTGCACTTGGTGCGAACGGACTCTTCATGATTTCTGGGCCAACTGGTTCTGGCAAGACTGCGATTCTCGATGCCATCTGTTTCGCGCTCTATGGCGAAACGACAAGTGAAGGCCAAGCTGAGGGAAATGTCGACGGTCGATCTGGCGACGAACTTCGCTGCTCCCGCTGCCAGCCCACAGACAAAACCGAAGTCGAACTGGAATTTAGCGCGGGTGATTCGACTTACAGAATTACGCGTAACCCTGCATATATCCGTTCCGCCAAGCGAGGTGGAGGCGAAACACCGCAGAGTGCGAATGCCTCAATTTGGAAGCACTCTCAAGACGATCCATCGAAATGGGACGCTGTCGAAACACGGCGAATATCTGATGTGAATGAAAAGGTCCAAGAGATCACTGGGTTGACAGTCGACCAATTTCGCCGAGTGATCATATTGCCGCAAGGTCGTTTTCGCGATGTACTTATTGCGGACTATGACACACGAGAAGACATGCTGAAACGGATCTTCGGAACTGAGGTGTACGAACGATTCGAATTTTTCATTGCTGAAAAGTTTAAAGCGGCAAAGAACCTTTGCGATACAAACAAAAATAAACTTGACGCTGCAATTCAAAATCAGCCATGGGCCGCAGATATCGACCGCAGTAGCGTGAATCAAATCGTCGATGCGCGCGCGAAAGAATCAGAAGATGCACTCGCTCTTGCGCAGACCTCGCGTCGTACGGTGGACGCAACGCTCGCAACAAAGAATCAGGCACTTGGCGAGGCGAACGAAGTCAACGCAATTGCGAAGAGTGCGCAAACAGCTGCGACCGAACTTGAGCAAGCGCAGCGGTGCTCGGTCGAGGCGAATCCCAAGCGTGCTGAGTTGACCAATGCTCGAAACGCTCAGACTCCCATCGAGAAACTCACGGCCTCGAATCAACTTGCACAACAATTGTCTGCGAAAAAT
>CAJCCX010000240.1 GCA_903961015.1 uncultured bacterium | reverse complement strand
TGCTTCGCCTGCAGCAGCATCTGCTTCGCGTGGCGCGATATCTCTGCGCTTCCAATGTTCAATCAATGCAGTGGGTTGCAGGGGGGTCAACTTAATGTCCGTACCGCGTCCCGCCATGTTGGTGGCAATCATCACCGCTCCAAGTTGACCTGCCCCGATGATGATCTCTGCCTCGCGTTCGTGTTGCTTTGCATTGAGAACTTCGTGACGAATACCATGCTTTTCAGTCAGCATCCGACTGAGCATTTCGCTTTTTTCAACACTGGTCGTTCCAACAAGCACGGGTGCTCCCGTGTCATGAATGCGCTTGATCTCATCGACGATTCGTTCCCATTTATCTTTCTGCGACAAGAAGACAAGGTCTTGTCGATCGATACGAACGATCGGAACATTGGTTGGAATTGATACAACCGACAATCCATAGATTTCATGAAACTCTGTCGCTTCGGTATCTGCGGTTCCGGTCATTCCGGAGAGGCGCTTATAGAGTTTGAAATAATTCTGAATCGTGATGGTTGCCATCGTCTGCGTCTCTTCTTTGATACGCACACCTTCCTTTGCTTCAACCGCTTGATGCAAACCATCTGACCATTGTCTCCCAACCATCTTTCGGCCCGTATTCTGATCAACAATCACAACTCCTAATTGACCATCCTCGTCAGCTGCGACGACATAGTCACGGTCGAGTTGATAGACCGTATGCGCTCGCACAGACTGTTCGAGAAGGTGGGGCATATCCATGTTCTCGCCGACATAAAACGAACCAATCTTGGCTTCTTTCTGCGCTTCTTCAACACCCTCATGAGTCAATGTTGCACGCTTTTTATCCATTTCAAGTTCGTAATACTGAATAAATCGATCTCGCTCGCGCTCAAGAACAGGCAACTGCTTGCGCGAATCTTCGAAGCGTTTCTTCATCTCAGGGACGAGAGCTTTATCGCGAGCATTTCGAATGTCGCCTTCTGCGCCAGCCATCGCCGCACGGCAATGTTGGACTTTGTCCTCAGCAGCCTGCCACTCTTTCTGTTTGCCTACAAGATGAATCGCCAAACGGTTCGACAAGTCATATCTCGGTTGGGCGTTGTACGCAGGCCCCGAAATAATCAACGGCGTTCGCGCTTCGTCGATCAGCGTCGAATCGACTTCGTCCACGATTGCAAAGTGACGGGAACGCTGCACTTGATCGACCGCTCGCACCTTCATATTGTCGCGCAGATAGTCAAAACCAAATTCGCTCGTTGTTCCATAGACCACATCGCAGGCGTATGCCGTTCCCTTTTCGCTCGGTCTCTGCATATGCATTGGATGAATCGCACCGACTGTCAAACCGACGGCATAGAAAAATGGGAAAGTCCAATCACGATCTCGTTGAACGAGATAGTCATTCACGGTGACGACATGGACCTGCTTCTCTTCAGAAGCCGCCAAGTAACACGCCATAGGACCAACGATTGTTTTTCCTTCGCCTGTTTTCATTTCGGCGATGCGACCTTCGCTGAGAACAATTCCGCCAATGATCTGCACATCGAATGGTCGCGCACGAAAGGGTGGACGGCTGTCGGGGAGGATTTCACGGACTGCCTGATAGACCACAATTGGAATGTCGATCAACTGCCAACCTGGAATATCTCCGTGACAACCGCGAAGATCTCCCGAAGGCTCACGAGGAGCAGTCGCCGACATAATTGCTTGTGTTTCCAAGAATGCTTTGCGAGCTGGTTCTGGAAGGCGCTGTGGATCAAATCCAAGAGCTGGATTAAATATGTTGCGGATACCAACGGAGCGATCCATTGCTTCTCGTCCACACGCAAAGATCTCAGGAATCATGTCGTATGGCTTTTCGCCTTTTCGAACACGCTCACGGAAAACATGAATCATTCCGCGAATCTCTGAGTCGCTCAAAGCTGCGAATTTCGATTCGAGTTCGCTGACTTTATCGACGATGCGAAGATAGCGTCGAACCATGCGTTGATTTTGAGTTCCGAATGTCTTACGAATGAAGAAGTCGATGACTGGAATTGGCATTTGAAAAAACTTTCAAGAAGGGGCGGGGGATTCCGCCGAGGTGTCATAAAGTAAAAAGTTGTACGCAGAGCGCTCGCAATGGAGCTTCTTTCAGAGTCCTGGGCCCTTTCCAAGGCCGAGACTCATCAAGCCTGAACGTACGGCGGAGGTACTGCTCCCAAACAAGCGTCAATCGAAACCTGCGTCCAGAGATTGGCCTGAAGCGCAGCTTTTCTGTTGTTTTGTGATGCTCGAAAGCAAATATTGCCAGTCCGAATCGCTCTCGCAATTGCACGACTGTCACTCTTCCCATGTATGAAATCCGAATCGATCGCAACAATCTTTGAACTACCGAAAACCATAGAACTTCCCGTGCAGACAAGTGGCGTTCCTATCGCCGCAAGCGTCAGGAGGAGAGCAAAGAGAGTTGGGTGCAGAAGTGGAATCACGGTTCGTGCTATTGTGGCACCAAATCCGAGTCTCGGCAAGTAAATGTGTATTCTTTTTCGATTGGTCTTTGAAATCATCTTTGATTGGTCTTCTTTATTGGGGTGGTAGCTCAGCGGTCCAGAGCCCCTGACTCATAATCGGTGAGACCTGGGTTCGAATCCCAGCCGCCCCATTTCATAGCGCAAGGGCGCTACTCTTCTTTTCGTGTCGACACAGATAACTCGCATCTTCGATTCGCTTCGTTCAGAAAAGAAATCTGCATTGATGCCCTTCATCACTGGTGGCTATCCATCATTGGATGTGACCACTGCTGCGATTGAAGCAATTGCTCATTCGGGTGCTTCGATTATTGAAGTCGGCATTCCATTCAGTGACCCGATTGCAGATGGTCCAGTCATCGCTGCGAGTATGCACGATGCATTACAAAATGGCGCAGATCCCCACAGTGTCTTCAACGCCGTGCGTGCTGCTCGTGCAAAGACTTCGGTTGGATTAATCGCAATGGTCAGCGTTTCGATTGTCACCAGAATCGGTGCGAAAAATTTTATTGCGCAGGCAGCTGATTCTGGCTTCGATGGTTTGATTGTTCCTGATTTGGATCTTTCTCAAGCTCGAGAACTTTCCAATCTTTGCGAAAGTCGAAATTTAGCCCTCGCG
>CAJCCX010000239.1 GCA_903961015.1 uncultured bacterium | reverse complement strand
TCGCATCATCTTGCTTTCAACGCACATCGTGGAAGACGTGGCAACGCTTTGTCCACGCATGGCAGTAATTCAAGGTGGCCGTGTTGTCGCAGATACCACTCCGCGTGCGGCTCGCGCTGCAATTGATGGTCATATGTTTGAAGGATTTATTCCCGACGACCAACTGGATGAATTCTCCAAGCATCACAGCGTGACTTCCGCAATCCTCAGCGAAGGTTCGACAAACCGAGTGCGTGTGCATTCGGCCGATGCAAATGCAGCACCAGCAGGGTTCGCTTCTTCACTGGCAACTCTTGAAGATGCATATCTCGTTGCGATTCTGACATCGCGCTCCGCACAATTGGCAGCAATCAACAGCACTGGAGCCGCAGCGTGAGTGACGGAAATATTTCTCGCGCTCCACTTCTTCCAGTCGCGACAACGAATCCTTCCAACTCGATCACCAGCCAAATTGGCCGCGTGATGGCGATTGCATGGATGGACATCCGCACTGCATGGCGCCGACCGATTTACATCATTTTCACGGTGCTTTTCGTTCTTCTCGTATTTGCGTTTGTCATGGGAAATGTGCGGGTACAAGCGGGGGACGTCACCGCTGGCGGTAAGCAGGCATGGATGAACTCGATGTTCAACGCGGCATTTATTGACAGCGCGCTGCTTGGATTGCTGCTGCCGTTCCTCGCTGCAATCACTGCGGGATTGCCGTTGATTGCAGATGCGGATCGCCGCGTCGATCGCATGGTGCTCGCGACTCCGCTTTCGCCCAGGATGTATGTCCTTGGGCGATGGCTTGGAACTTTAGTACCGCTGTGCATCTGCTTGGCGATCTTCGTCTGTGCGGAGATTGTCTTCTTTCAATTTTGGCCGATTGATGATCCTGAAAAAAGTCGAGGTCCATTCGACGCATGGAATTTTATTTTTCCAGGGATTATTTTCGGCGTCCCGACGATTGTTGCAATCGCAGGTTCTTCAATGTTGCTTGGCATATGGACTCGTCAAGCAATTCTTGTCTTTCTCGTTCCAATCGCAATTCTTCTTGGCGGTGTCTTCCTCTTGTGGAGTTGGAGTCCAGAGTGGCTTCCCAACTGGGCGAATCTTGCGCTCATGCAGATTGATCCAACTGGCAATCGTTGGCTTGCCGAAACATGGTTGAAAGCAGACCGCGGAGTTGATTTTTATAACACGCAGCCGATGGGTGTTGATCCACTCTTCGCAATCAGTCGATTGGCGTGGATCGCATTTGGAATCGTGTGCGCATGGTTCTCCGCACGAATTGTCGCGGGACGACTGCGCGCAAAGGGACCTGCAACTTCGCTCGTTTCAGGCGCAATTCAAGCGAAACCTGCGGCAACGCCCATTCGAACAAAGTCTCCAACTGTTGCAGTTTCAGCGCTCGGCATGACAATGGATGCGCCAAGTGTCGTCGCTGGAACGCTTGCTGTCTTGCTATATGAAGTGCGCGCACTTCTGCGCAGTCCAGGCATCTGGCTCTTCACTCCAATCATCATTCTTCAAGTCATTGGCAGCAATTCTGTCAACGAAGTTTGGCTCGGCACAATTCGGTTGGCAACATCTGGAACGCTTGCTGCGGGCGCATTCAATACGGTCACGCTGCTGCTGATCTTTCTGACGCTCTTCTATACAGTCGAGTCGCTGAATCGAGAAGAACGATATGGCGCGGCAGCGATCGTCCGTGCGAGTGGGATACCAACAATTGGTTTGCTCGCTGGAAAAGTTCTTGCCAACGCGGCGCTGGCAATCATCATCGCCGCAAGCACACTCTTTGCGTGCATCGTTGTGATCCTTGTGCAGTGGTTTCAGACCAAGATCCTTGTCCCGATAAATCTTGGCGTCTTTTTTATGTTGTGGGGAGTTGTCCTCGCACCGACGATCATTCTCTGGTGTGCATTCATCGCACTCGTGCATGGTTTGGTACGCAATCGATATGGCACATACGCCGTCGGCCTGGGAATGCTCATTCTCACTGGATGGCTGCAAACGCGCGGATATCTGAATTGGGCGACGAACTGGCACTTGTGGAGCGTCCTCGCATGGAGCGACCTCGATCGACTCGAATTCTTGCGGCCATCAATTGTCGCCAATCGACTCTTCGTTCTCTATACGGCAGGCATCTGCATACTGGGCGCAATCACGCTTTATCCACGGCGCATTCGCGATGTACAGCGCACCGTTGATGCGATGCAACCTGCGCGTGTCGGGAAAAATATTTTGCGTTGGTCGCCGCTCTTGATCATTTGGCTTGTTGCTGGCGGATGGATTTGGATTGATGCACGAAATGGATATCAAGGATCCGTGATGGAACGCATGGGGCGTGATTACTGGAAACGCAATGAGTTGACCTTCCGTGACGTCGCTGTTCCAAAGATCGATTCGCTCGATGCCGACGTTGCCATCTTCCCAGAGACTCGCCGCTTGGAGGTCAAGGGAACGTATGTGCTCTCGAATCAGCAAGAGAAATCGATCACGCAAATTCCACTCACGCCCGGCGCACACTTTGAGAATCTCAAGTGGACGCTCAACGGTGTTGCGATTGAGCCAAAGAAAGATGATCCAGATCCCGCTCCGCCATCTGTAGAAAATCGTGCTGGCTTGTGGGTCTTTACGCTTGATAAGCCGCTCGCAAAGAACGAGACCGTCACCATTGGATTTTCTTGGGATGGATTCTTTCCCAAAGGTTGGACCAAGAACGGCGGAGGTGCTGGAGAATTTGTTTTGCCAAGCGGCGTTGTGCTGACGAGTTTTTCGCCGAGTATTGTGCCCAATATTGGTTATGTTGAAGGCGTCGGAGTCGACGATCGAAACGAGACCGATCCGAAAGACCCTGATCCTGATGCGTGGAAGGGTGTCAACGATCCTGCGTTTGGTTCTGGATGGGGAAGCGATGTCACGATGCGCGTGACGGGTCCTGCGACATGGCAATTGAATGCGTGTGGCGTGCCGATTGACGAGAAAATTGATGGCGATCGCAAGACGGTCACGTGGAAGACAGAACATCCAGTGCGATTCTTCAACATTTGTGGCGGACCGCTGGTTCAGAAAGCGGGCGATGGTGTTGCTGTTTGGTTCAATCCGCAACACGAATGGAATGTCGAAGTGATGAAGGACACGATGGAGAAGTGCAGGAAGTTTTATGGCGAATGGTTCGCTCCATTTCCGCGCAAGGAACTTCGCCTGACAGAATTTCCAGGGCTTGCAAGTTATGCGCAAGGCTTTCCAGGCAACATCACATTCAGCGAGTCGATTGGATTTCTCTCTCGCCCAGGTAAAGGTGATGAAGTCGATGCTGTGTTCTTTGTGACTGCGCACGAAACTGGACATCAATGGTGGGGAAATATGTTGATGCCGGGCAAGGGGCTTGGCGGAAATATTCTCAGCGAAGGCATGGCCAACTTCAGTGCGTGGATGTTGACGCGCGAATGTCGTGGCGATGAAGCGGCGCAGCATGTACTGCGCGAGTGGGAGGACACGTATGTCAATCAACGCAGTGCAGATAGCGAGCGTCCGATGTATCGCATTTCGGGCAGTCGTCCTGGCGATCAAACTGTGACATATGACAAAGGCGGTTGGGTCTTTTCGATGATGATGAATCACCCTGATGTCATGGGCAAGGATGCGATGCTTGCAGGTTTGAAGGAGTTCATCGCGAAGTTTGAAAATGGTCCAGATTTCCCGTTGCTTCAGGACTTTGTCGCAGTGATGCGAACGCACGCAACAAACTTGCCAGCCTTCGATGCATTTACCAAGCAGTGGTTTGAACGGGTCGTGCTGCCGGAGTTCAAGCTGCGCGATGTTGTTGTGACGGGGCCTGTCGGCGAACCTCCTGTGTGGACCACGACGGCAACGATCGCAAATGTCGGAACGGGTTTGGTGACAATCGATGTCGGCGCAATGAAGGCAAAGATTGCTGGCGATGAGAAGCCTCAAGAGCGCGTCTTGACGCAAGTCACGCTTGGTCCAGACGGTACTGCTGAGTCGACGAAAGCGATTGAAATCAAATCGCCGTTCGATCCCGAAAGCGTTGTCGTCGATCCAAATGTGTGCATGCTTCAGACACGCCGCAAACTTGCAACGTGGAAGAAGTAGGGGATCGCTAGACTCTTTCTTTATGGCCCACATTCACGAAAAAATCGATTTCACGGTCGCAATCTTTGTCGTTCAGCAGTCGCGGGTTCTGGTCATTCATCACAAGAAGCTCAATAAATGGTTGCCGCTTGGGGGGCATATTGAACTTGATGAAGATCCAGAGCAGGCCGCGCTTCGTGAAACGAAAGAAGAGAGCGGGATCGATGTTGATTTGATCGGCGAGCGTCCGCCAACGACTGGACCAGGGACGCGTGCTTTGAT
>CAJCCX010000238.1 GCA_903961015.1 uncultured bacterium | reverse complement strand
ATGAACGGTCGCTTGGATGCGCTGCAAGCTGCGGTTTTACGCGTGAAATTGCGGCATTTAGAGGCTTGGCATGCTGGCCGTCAACGCAACGCTGCGTTTTATGATGGCGCATTCGCAGCGGCGGGCGCGAGCGATTCTCGAACACCGCTCAGTGTCCAGGGCAAGAGTGGTTTCGCGATGCGATTCCCATACAAGATTCCCGCGCCTGCTCGGCATATTTATAACCAGTACATCATCCGTGTTCCGCAGGGAATGCGCGACGATTTGCGCGCGCATTTAACGGAGCAGAAAATCGGCACCGAAATTTATTATCCCGTGCCGCTTCATTTGCAAGAGTGCTTTGAATATCTGGGAACAAAGCCAGGCACTCTTCCACACACCGAAGCAGCATCGCTAGAAACTGTCGCATTGCCGATTTTCCCAGACTTGACGCAGGACCAGCTTCGGCATGTCGCCGAACAAGTGGTCAAGTATGTCACGGCAAATTCGAAATCATCCATAAGCGTGTGACCGATTTGTCCCTCCATCCTTGGAAGAGCGATCTCGATTGGCGCAACGCTCAGGGCACGACGCGCGGAGGTCGATGGTGTGATATTGTTGGCGAGCCAGCGCACTTGATCGCTGCGATCTTCGCGCTGATTATGGAGCCAATCTCGACGGCGACCGCCAGCATTGGATTTGCAACATTGTGCGTGGTTGCTGCCCTGAGATTGCCGGTTCTTTGGCCGATTTGGCGCAGAATGTTCGAGCAAACTTGGATCAAATTGCTTGTGCTTTGGATTGTTTGGACGGCTATTTCGATCGCGTGGTCGCCCGATAGGCACGTTGGGGTTGATCGATTGTCGCACATCAAGTTCTTTGCATGGTTGCCGTTGCTTTGGCCGCTCCATCGATATTGGAAGTGGCTCTTTGGTGGTTTTCTATTCTCAACGATGGTGCTTCAAGGCATTCAGATTTCAGGAGAGTTTTTCGGCGCGACATATAAAGGCTCAAGCCTCGCTTCAGGAATACGCCATCCCACAATGGTTGGAATGTGGAACGCGATCGCCCTCAGTTGCTGGCTCTTTCTTTCTGTGTCCGCGGGATGGCGAGTTTTGTGTTTGTCAATCCCAATGGCGACGCTCAGCGCCTTCGGTTTTTTTTGGGCAGGTCAACGCGCGGCGCTGGTGGGAATTCTCATCGAGATTGCGCTGGCGAATATCATTTTGGGAATTGTAGCCAAAGGTTGGATTCGCAAGGCGATCACTCGTGGTGCGATCGGCATCCTCATCCTTGGAGTTGTCTATTTTGTCGCAGGCGCACGAATGACTGCCAAACTGGAACAAGTCTCAAAAGAAACCAAGCAGTCGCTGCAGGGTGATGCGCCAGAAATAGTGGAATGTCGAATTGCGATGTGGAAGATGTCGCTGATTGCCTGGGAAAAATCGCCGATTTTTGGTGTTGGTTTGGGTGGATATCGAAAATCCACCGCGGAGATTGATGTGGGTTACAAGCGGGAGAACATTTACAAATACGACACATCCCACTCCACATACATCATGATTCTCACTGAATCTGGAATTGTCGGGTTGGCGCTTTTCCTTGTGTGGGGCGTCGCATTCTTTGTGCGTGCGATTGTTTGCTTGCGCGCAGATCCGGTTCGTATCGGAGCATTCGGCGGCACGGTCATTTGGTTTTCAGCAGCGGCGTTCGACAGCTTTCACACGCGCGGAGTGTTCTTGACGGTTGGCGTCATAATGATTGCCCTCGCGGTGATGCCGCGAACGACACGAAGCACAACAAGTCTTACTTAATCAGGAAGTCTTCTTTTTTCTTGCCAGCTTTCAGCTCCGCGGCCATCCAACGCGGCGGTTTTCCACGGCCAGCCCAAGTTTCGCCCTTCTTATTGCGATACTTCGGCTTCACCTTCAGTCGCTTGTCATTCGCCTTCAGAGCCGAGCCCGCTTTGGCTGTCGCATTACCAACTTTCACCATTGATTTGCCGACAGATGTTTTCATCGCGGTTCCTGCCGCGGTCAAGTGAGCAACGGTCAATCCGTGCTTACGCATTTGTTCTTTGATCGATTTGACAGCATGCGCAATTTTTGCAGCTTCCTCTATGCGTAGTTTTTCCGCTCGCTTGGTCAGTTCTTCGATTTGCTTTATGAGAGATTTCAGATTCGCTGGCATTGTTGTTTCCCATTCTCCCGGAATAGGATTGTTGAAGTTGTAAGATGGTTTAACGTTAAACCGCCTTAACCCAAAGTTAACTTCTCTGGGGGAAAGAGTATACCAATAATCCAGTCATACACGCGGATGCTTGAAATGTTGTCACTGGCGCAATTGCGGTGCGCAAGTATTTCGCAAAGCATGTGAATTTAGTCCTTTGTGTTACGTTTATATTTTGGTAGTTGCTAGTGCGCCACGCCATCTTGCGACGCAACTTTAAATGCGGTGCACCACAAGATCTTCAAGTCAAACCAGATCGAGCGCCGCCTCAAATATTCCGCATCAAGCCGCACCTTCTCTGGAATGGGAAGTTCATCGCGGCCATTTATCTGAGCCCAGCCGGTCAGGCCAGGCATCAGCTCGCTTACGCCTGTTTGCGTACGCAGTTCAATAAGGTCCGCTTGATTAAACAGCGCGGGGCGCGGGCCAACGAAACTCATATCGCCTTTCAGAATGCTCCAAAGTTGCGGAATCTCATCAAGGCTGGATTTACGCAACAGCGCACCGATTGGCGTCATGTGCGACGCAGGTTCTGCAAGTAAATGCGTTGGCAGCGCGGGCGTGCCAACGCGCATGGTGCGAAACTTTGGCATACGAAAGATTTTGTTGCCGCGGCCGACGCGATCAGACCAATAGAGTGCTGGGCCAACAGATGTGATCTTCACGGCGAGCGCGATGCACAACCACGGCAGGGCGAAGAGCGCGAGTAGTGCGAGGGCGAGGAGGAAATCAAGACATTGTTTCATAAAACTTTATGACCATTGAGCCTTTACTGTTTTGGGAATGTCAGACCCGCATTGAATAAGTCAATTTCGCTTTGAATTCCTGCAGAAAATTCGCGCGGCTGATATCCAAAGTGACTTCGTGCTTTGTCATGATCAAATACTTTGTGTTCATTCAGTCTAAGAATCTGCTCAGACTTGATTGGCATGCGAAATTGGCAGCGTTCAAGCATTCTAAGTAATACAGTAAAAGGCTTTGCCGGCAAGTGTAATACGAAAGGATTGCGTCCCAACGCAAGGGCGGCAGTACGAATCACATCATTAAAGTCCAGAGGTAATTTGCCTGAAATATTGTATTCCTGTCCAACCGATTTCTGAGATTCCAGCACCTCGCAAATCGCCCATGCAACATCCTCAACATGAACGGGTTGTTGTAATGATTTGCCGTCACCAAATACTGGAATTATTGGTGAGTGGCGAATCAATTTCAACAATCGAGCCATATTGCGATCGCCAGGCGTGCCGTAAATCATTGTTGGTCTTATGAGAGTGAAGTCCAGACCACTGGTGCGAATGGCAACTTCTGCCGCTGTTCGAGGACCCTGACTGGTAGTATTGAGTGTAGTAAAAATTGCAGTTGTTCCTACAAGCACAACTCGCTGAATTTTGGAAGCGTGGCAAGCAGAGATGATTCCTGGAGCCGCACCAAATCCTAAAGATGCAACATTCACTAGCGTCCCGTAATTGCCGAAGATCTTCAAAAGTGATGCAGGATCATTTAGATCTCCGCGAACGAATTGAATTCCACTTTCTTCAAGCCACTGCGTATTCGAACCTTCACGGACTAGGCAGTGAAAGTGTTTTTTTCGGGACAACAATTCACGGCATACAAATTGTCCAGTAAATCCTGTCCCTCCAGTAACAAGGATTGGTTTGCTCACTTCAATCCCTCAATAATTTGTGTCAGAGCTTGAAATAGGGCTTGTCGGCTATAAACATTTTGCGCAAGCTGTAAGGCTCTCTCTCCCATTGCTTCGCGTTCACTAGATGGAAGTTCGCTGAGTTGAATGATTGCATTTGCGAGTTGGCGTGGTGATTCCGGATGCGCTGTCATTCCAACGCGGTGAAGTTCCACTTCTTCGTTCACGGCTCCGCCAACAGAGACAATGACGGGGCGCATAGCCGCGTAATAGTCGTAAAGTTTGTTGGGGCTCACCCCATACTTAAATAGCGGCACATCTCGCAAGGTCAGAATTAATCCATCTGCTGCGGCTAAGAGATCGGGAATATCTCGTTTCGCAACTGGATTTCTGAATTCAACGCAATGAACTTCATGCGCAAGTGATTGCAATGTTTTCTTTTCTGGGCCATCTCCCACCAAGAGAATTTGAAAGCGGTTTGGAAATTGTCCCTCAAGAATTCGGCCGGCAGCAATTAATCCATCGAGGGCATTGGCTTCACCATGTGCGCCTGTATACATAAGACAAAATCGATTTGCATCCACCGAAAATTTTATCTTTGCATGGTATGGGGCAAGATTTGGTGTGGTCGAATTCAGATCAGGTCCATTTGGAAGATGCGAGATCATGCGTGCGCCTCGCTGACGAACATATTCTGTTGATCCCTTTGCCAGAACTATGACGTGATCACTGAGCCGATAGAGTGACGATTCTAGTTTCTGCAGAAACTGAACTATTCTAGAACTTTGCGATTTACCACCAAGGTCAATGAGTACTTGGGGCCAAAGATCGCGCACCTCAAAGATAAATTGTGCTCCCCGCAACCTTGCGATACGCATAGCGAGCCAAGCCGCGGGCAGTTGTGGAGAAGATCCAATGACTAAATCTGGTCTGGGAAGAAGTAGCATTTGTAAGGCCAAGCTTGCATTAAATGTCAGTAGATTCAGATGCCTCCGCCAATCATTACTTTGGTAAGGGCTTGCAAAGAGCCAACGCCAACGGAGTAAACCCATGCGTTCCTGCCGCCACAGGTTCGGAAATCGCAGGCGCCGATATTGCCGCTGAGTTAAGTTGTAATCTGACGCAAAAACAGTCACTTCATAGCCTAAGTTTGCCAGATGTTGACCACATTCATATTGGCGCGTGTGCCCCGGAACATCTGGAGTATTTGCAAATTGATTTATAATCCAAATTCGTTTGATCACAATAGTTCGAGTGTAACTGCGGTTAGTCTTGGGGAGTGATTTGAACTATCGGTCTGCGAAATGCAATTCAAATGATGTAGAAGATAAGATTCACTGACGAATTTTAACTAAGTCGCCTAGAAGTATTTGGATTCAAAGCATAATAGTTACGATGATTTAAGGTTTGCCAGTGAAGCAACTTGATAAAAATCGCTGCTTTTTTAGTCAAGGTCAGCAACTCACTTCACAAGAATTAATTCAAGCGCGTGCACAATACGCGCGGCGGTTTTGCCGTCCCAAAGCGGCGGAATAGATCCTCGCTTCCATTGTCCAGCAAACAATCTATCAAGCGCAGGTTTAAGAGCTTTCGGGTCAACTCCAAGAAGATCGTTCGTTCCAATACTCACAGTTTCTGGCCGCTCAGTGCTGTTTCGTAGTGTCATACAAGGGACACCCATGACCGTAGTTTCTTCTGTAATACCGCCAGAATCCGTGATTACAGCCCTAGCGTTTTTCACCAAGTAATTGAATTCAAGATATGGCTGTGGGTCAACCAATAATAAGTTTGCGGGTACCGCAGTGCCTTCGCGAATCGTCTTTGCGGTGCGGGGATGCACTGGAAATACAACGGGTTCACCACGGGTGCCAATTGCAACAGCCTTAAGCATGCGGGCGAATGCATCATTGGAATCGACATTGGCGGGTCTGTGAAGAGTGAGCACAAAGTATTTTTTAGACTTCAGCCCAAACTCATCCCAGAAGGGCGGTGGAGTAAGCCGGGCCATGTTCGATAGAAGGGTGTCGATCATGGTGTTGCCCACAAAGTAAATTTTGTCTTTGGCTACGCCCATACCGCGTAAATTTTCGTTCGCAATTTCGCTTGTGGTAAAAAAGTAATCAGTAATAGCGTCGGTGACCATGCGATTGATTTCTTCTGGCATTGTTACATCGCCAGAGCGAATACCCGCTTCAACGTGAGCTAGCGGAATATTTAGCTTTTTTGCTGTAATCGAGCACGCCATGGTTGATGTCACGTCGCCCACAACCAAGCAAAGATCAGCAGTGTGTTCTAGCAAAAGCGATTCATAACCAATCATGATTGCCCCAGTTTGCTGTGCCTGAGTGCCAGAGCCAACCTCTAAATTGATATTAGGGTTTGGAATTCCAAGTTGTCGAAAGAAAGTCCCTGACATTTTCTCGTCATAGTGCTGACCAGTATGCACAAGGCGATAACGAAGGGGCCCGCCCTCCGTTTGACGCGCATCGATAGCATGGATAATTGGTGCGATTTTCATAAAGTTTGGTCGAGCACCAGCGATTATGTCAATTAGTTTTTTCGTCATAATGATCTCGGATTCGATTTTTTAATCGTTTAAAATAACTCGTAAGCTACTTCGCAAATTCAGATAAAATAACTGTACATTCAAAGCCATGAAGCAACTACTTGTTCGCAAGGGGAGTGTGATCGTTTCGGATGTTCCAGCGCCGATGGTGGGGGATCGTGATATTTTGGTTCGTGTTCATCACTCATGTGTTTCGATTGGCACTGAAGTAGCCGGGGTAAAAATGAGCGCACTGCCGATATGGAAGCGCGCGCTGAAGCAGCCTCATCACGCAAAGAAAGTTGTTCAACTAATGCGGGATCAGGGATTCAAGCGAGTTTGGGATCGAGTCAATGGCATGCTTGCGGCTGGAACACCAACGGGTTATTCAGCGGCTGGTGAGGTGATTGCTGTGGGCGAGCACGTCTCTGGGTTTCAGGTTGGCAATCTCGTGGCGTGTGCGGGAGCAGGTATTGCAAACCATGCAGAATTCATTGATGTTCCGGTTAATCTTGCGGTACGGATTCCTGCGGGGCTCTCGACGGAGCAGGCGTGCACGGTGACGCTGGGGTCCATCGCTATGCAGGGAGTACGTCGAGCTACGCCGACATTGGGCGAAACTTTTGTAGTTGTTGGCATGGGTATTCTTGGCCAGATCACTGACCAGTTGCTACGGGCGCACGGCTGCCGAGTCATTGGCACAGACATTGATGCTGAAAGAATCGCAATCGCGCAAAGTTGCGGAATGCAGTTTGGTATTAATCCATCGGACGGGGACGTGCCTGAAGTTGTTCGTAGGTTGACAGATGGATATGGAGCAGACGGTGTAATCATTACCGCAGCGGCATCTGAAAATCACGAGATCATGGTAATGGCTATGAGATGTTGTCGTCGCAAGGGGCGTGTAGTGATTGTTGGTGACGTGGGATTAAACCTTCAGCGAAGTGAATTATTTAATAAAGAACTCGACGTACTTATTTCAACTTCGTATGGTCCGGGGCGTTACGACCCAACATATGAAGTTGATGGGCAGGATTATCCCTTGCCATATGTTCGCTGGACTGAGAATCGCAATATGGAGGAGTACTTAAAGTTGATGTCAGACGGTCGGCTGACGCTTGCGGCAATGAAGCCACAGGTTTTTGATTTGGAGCAAGCCCCCGCAGCTTATGAATCACTTTCTTTGCCAGGCAAGAAGCCAATGTTGGTCCTGCTGTCATATCCGCGATCTGATACTGCGCCAGTTCGAACAATCCAGGTGGCTGGTCCCATCCTCTCCCAGCGTGCGGGAAACATCGGAGTAGCCATAGTGGGAGCCGGAGGATTCGCTCAGGGAATGCACTTGCCAAATCTGCAAAAGTTACAGGGGCAGTATCAGTTGCGCACTGTTTGTAGTCGAACGGGAGCAAACGCCCTTGCAGCCGCAAAGCAGTTTGGAGTGCCATCTGCAACAACGGATTATGAAGAAGTACTCCGGGATCCTCATGTTGATCTTATTGTTGTATGCACTCGACACAATCTGCATGGGGCAATGGTCTTGAAGGCACTAAAAGCAGGCAAGCACGTGCTCTGCGAGAAGCCGCTTGCACTTTTGGAAAGTGACTTGGACGCAATTGAATCCTTCTATGCCGCGCCTATTTCACCCAAGCCAATACTGATGGTTGGCTTCAACCGCCGCTGGTCGCCAGCATTCCGTCGGCTGCAGGAAATTTTGAAGGGTCGAACGGCCCCCCTCATGGCTCGATATACCATGAATGCCGGCTATATTCCTCTAGATCACTGGGTCCATGGCCCTGAAGGTGGCGGTCGTAATGTTGGCGAAGCGTGCCACATTTACGACCTATTCTTTGCGCTGACGGGATCGCACTGTGTTGATCTTCAGATGGCAGGAGTTACGCCGCAGGGGCGGCAATGGGCCCGAAATGACAACCTCTCAGCCACACTTACTTTCGCGGATGGTTCCGTGTGTTCGCTGCTCTACACCGCGATGGGTTCTAAGCAGTACGCAAAGGAGCGCATGGAGGTATTCAGTGAAGGCCGAGTGTTTGTGTTAGACGATTACAAGAAACTCGAAGTGACTGGCAGCGGCGCAAAAGGCTGGACTTCCGCTACGCAGGACAAGGGTCAGGCAGAGGAAATTGCGGCTTTGGCGCGCATGATCCGTGAGGGCGCACCTGATGGCTTTATCGAGGAACAACTGGCCGTGTCGCGGATGACGTTGGAGTCTGAGCGAAGGTTGATGCTGCGAGAACAGGTGGATGACTGACATGAATCCCGATACCGAGCGAATCAGCAGTTTGTCGCTTGCCAATGGCGATGACACCATCGGTCGCATCGAGGCCCAAAAGCAGTGGGAGGCAAACCCGTGCGGTGCATCCACGGTGAAGGGTAAGACGGCGGAAACGCTGGAATGGTTCCGCGAAGCGCGTCGGGTGAGGTACGACGAGTACTCGCCATGGTTGCGTCAGGCCACAGGCATGGTCGAGATCCAAGGCAAGGACGTGCTGGAGATCGGTGTTGGGCTCGGGTCGGACCACTTCACGCTCGCGTCAGGCGGCAATCGAATGACGGCGCTAGACCTAAGCCGAGAGCATCTGCGCCTTACGCAACGGCACCTAGAACTAGAGGGGTTCTCGACGACCGCTGTGCATGGCGACATGGAACGCATGCCGTTCGCAGATGCGTCCTTCGATGTGGTCTATTCATTCGGTGTCCTGCACCACACGGACCACATGGATCGTGCGGTGGCGGAAATTCGCAGAGTATTGCGGCCTAGTGGGCGCGCGATCATTGGGGTGTATCACCGGAATCGCATTTTCTTTTGGGTGAGAACAGTGCTCTACAACGGTATTTGTCACGGCGGGTTCTTTAAGTGGGGCTGGCGAGGCACGCTTGCGAGAATTGAAGGTGGCGCCGGAGGTGACTATAT
>CAJCCX010000237.1 GCA_903961015.1 uncultured bacterium | reverse complement strand
TAGGCAAAGAAAATTCGGTGGTGACACTTGGCCGCGGAGGTTCTGATTTGACCGCAACGGTCATCGCTCGAGTCCTTACTGCAAATGAAGTGACACTTTGGAAAGATGTCCGCGGATTTCTGACAGCAGATCCACGCATTGTTCCTGAAGCGCGCATCGTTCCTCAACTTGATCCACGCGAAGCTTCGGAACTGGCTTATTACGGTGCAAAAGTGCTGCATCCGCGCGCTTTGATTCCGTTGACTCTTGGCACGACGCTTCGCATTCGTCCATTCGCAGATCCAGATGCTGACGGAACTGAAATTGCCCACGGTCGATCTGTTGCGGGCTCTCCTGTGCGTGCGCTTTCTGCGATGACTTCTCAAGCACTCGTGACAGTGGCCGGCAACGGAATGCTGGGCGTACCTGGCATCGCTGCTCGAACATTTGGCGCGCTTGCCAATGGCGGCATATCTGTCTCGCTGATTTCACAGGCATCTTCTGAACATTCGATTTGCTTCACAGTTCCTGAACATGCAGCCGCTGCTGCAGAAACACAATTGAGGGCTGCGTTTGCTGATGAACTGGAACGTGGAGAAATTGACTCGGTCGAAGTCTTGATGGGAGTCGCGACAGTCGCAGTGGTCGGAGTCGGCATGGCACGCACGCCAGGAACCGCCGCTCGAGTCTTGGGGTCAATTGCAGATGCGCAAGTCAATGTGATCGCAATCGCACAGGGTTCCTCTGAACGGAACATTTCATTTGTGGTGAACACCGAGAGTGTCCCAAGCGCACTGCGCGCAATTCATGCCACATTCAGGCTGGATAAAGTTGGTGGAGGTCGCACGGTTCGTCGCCACGGAGCCGATGTGATCTTGATGGGTTGCGGTCGCATTGGACGAGAGCTACTCGATCAAATTGAATCGTTACCACTTCGAGAGAGATCCGTTTTGCGAATCGTTGCGGTCATTGATACAACAGGATTTATTTTTCAATCGCGTGGATTCTCAGCAAATCGTCTGAAAGCGATCGTATTGGCGAAGAAGCGCGGAGGATCACTCAAGGAAATATCGGGCGTGCATATTGGAACGCCACTCGACGCAGTTCGACATCTTGCCTCTTACGCGTTGACACGACCTGTGCTTGTCGATGTCTCAAGCGGCGATACACGCGAGCCGCTGCTCAGTGCCATCGCCAACGGGATCGACTTGGTGATTGCGAATAAAATTCCGCTTGCGCTCGACAATGCTTCTGCTCGCGCAATTCTTCGAGATGCGCGAACGAATGGTCGTCAGGTTCTTCACGAAGCAACTGTTGGCGCAGGACTGCCGATCATCGATACAGCCGAAAAATTGATTGCCTCTGGCGATCGGATCTTGAGCATCTTGGCGTGTCCTTCGGGAACGATGGGATATCTCTTCAGTGAACTTGGACGAGGACGGAAGTTTTCTGATGCATTGCGCGGAGCCATGAAACTGGGATACACCGAACCAGACCCGCGCGAAGATCTTTCGGGATGCGATGTCGCACGCAAAGCGATCATCTTAGGTCGCATGCTTGGATATCAAGGAGAACTAGCGAATGTTGCCGTCGAATCGCTTGTGCCATCTGCTCTGCGCGAAGTATCGCTCAAAGATTTCATGACTCAACTCCGTACGCTTGATGATGCATGGACCCAGCGCGTCGAAGTGGCGACTGCAAAGGGAGATGTTCTTCGCTATTGCGCCTCGGTCACACGAGCATCCGTGCGAGTTGGACTGCTCAGTGTGCCGCAATCGAGTTCGCTTGGTTCGCTCAGTGGCACAGACAATCAGTTCGTCTTCACAACTACGAGATACCGCGAGAATTCGCTGGTCATCTCTGGTCCGGGAGCTGGTCCAGCAGTGACTGCTGCAGGCGTGTTGAATGATCTTCTTCGTGTGGTGGCATCATGAGTGCTCCATGCATGCGTGTCATCGTTTCGGTTCCAGGCGGAATTGGAAATCTGGGACCAGGACTTGATGTGCTTGGATGTGCATTGACCGGTGCGCGTGACGAAGTGATCGCCGAGTGGTCGCAGACTGCAGGCATCACGATCATCGATGCGGGTCATCCACAATTGCCGACAGATCCGTCGAAAAATACTGCGTCGATCGCAGCTGCTTCTGTCATGCGCGCAGCGGCAATGCGTGGAATGCGCATGTCGCATCCGGGCATCGCGATCACAATCAAGAAAGGTCTTCCACTTTCTGGCGGTCAAGGTGGAAGCGCAGCATCTGCTGTCGCAGGAGCAGTCGCAGCAAATGCGCTGATCTGGCCAGTTGGTTCTGGACTTACACAAAATGAATTGTTGACCTGCGCTCTCGAAGGTGAAGAGACCGTTGCAGGACGGCATCTTGACAATATTGCACCTTCACTTCTTGGCGGCATCGTTCTTGTTCGTTCGCTCGACCCGATTGAAGTTGTGAAGATTCCAGCGCCTGCAGGCCTTCGAATTGTGCTTGCAACTCCAGCGCAACAACTCACAACAACCAGAGCACGCAGCGTTCTGCCCATCGAAGTACCGCGGTCCATCGTGGTCCATCAGTTAGCGCAAGTTGCAGCAATCGTTTCAGCGTGTCACTCAGGTGATCTCGCTCTGCTTGGGCGAGCAATGGATGATCGCATCGCAGAACCTGCGCGAACTCCCCTTCTGCCAGGTTTCGCGGATGCGAAAGTCGCCGCTATTGATGCTGGCGCGCTGGGAGTTTCTATTTCGGGTGCTGGTCCAACTGCATTCGCTCTTTGCGACAGCGAAGCGACTGCTTCCAAGATCGTTCAAGCGATGCAAAATGCTTATGCACGCGCTGGACTGGATTGCACGGTTCGCATCTGTGAAATCGACACACAAGGGGCTATCGTAAGGGACGCATGACTGTCAACAATTCAATGATTATCGCTTGCGCATCATGTGGTAAAACGCTGAGTGATCGCACGCCACATGCGACGTGCCCACAATGCGACGGATTGCTGGACATTACTCCCGCATCGCCTCCCGCTCGAGGCGCAGCGCTTCAGAAATTGTTTGATACTCGCGCAAGCGATCATGCGATGCGCGGAACAGCGATCGAACAATCTGGAGTGTGGCGCTTTCGCGAACTCGTACTGCCGACCGATGATGCGTCGATCGTTTCGCATCCTGAAGGCAATACGCCACTCTTGCAACGCAAGGCTATATCTCATTATGCCGGAATCGATTCGCTGCGCATGAAACATGAAGGTCATAATCCAACTGGATCATTCAAAGATCGCGGTATGACTGTCGCCGTCACGCAAGCGCGTCGATGCGGTGCAACTGCAATTGCCTGCGCTTCAACTGGAAACACCAGCAGTTCGCTCGCCTCTTATGCGGCACATGCTGGAATCCCTGCGCTGGTGATGGTTCCAGTTGGCAGAATTTCCATGGGAAAACTTGCGCAAACAGTTGCGTATGGCGCACGAACCTTATTGGTGCGCGGCGACTTTGATGATTGCCTCCGACTCGTACGCGAATCTGCGCAGTCGCTCGGCGTGTACTTAGGCAACTCGCTTAATCCATTTCGCATCGAAGGCCAGAAGACAATCATCTTCGAACTGCTTCAACAGTGCGGATGGAATCCGCCTGATTGGATTGCGCTTCCTGCGGGCAATCTCGGGAATACATCCGCATTCGGAAAGGCACTGCGTGAAGCGCACGAACTTGGACTGATCGAAAAAATTCCTCGCTTGCTTTCTGTTCAAGCAAGCGGTGCCGCGCCATTTGCACATGCATTCGCAGAAGATTTTGCAAACCGACACCGCGTTCGTGCAGAAACAATTGCAACTGCAATTCGCATCGGCGATCCAGCATCATGGGATCGCGGTGTTGCTGCGATTCGATTCACCAACGGCGTTGTTGCCGCTGTCAGCGACGAAGCGATCATGGAAGCAAAGTCTGTCATTGATGCAAGCGGTGTCGGCTGCGAACCTGCAAGTGCGGCAAGTGTCGCAGGAGTCAAGGCTCTTGTAGCACGAGGCGTGATCAAGCCTGGAGAAAGCGTTGTCACAATGCTGACTGGGCACGTTCTGAAGGATCCAGAAAAAATATTGACAAGCGATGCACATTCTCCGCATCCGCATCCTCATCCGCATCCCAGGGCGCCCATTGAAATCGATGCAAACTTGGCTGCAGTCGAACGTGTACTGAAAAGTGCTACGAACTGATCTTCGCGCAATTGTTCATCCAAAAAGAATTTTAGGGTTACGCAATCAAGAGATCAGGCAATCAAGCCGATTGCGCGAGCAGCGATCATGATCAAGACCGCCATTGCAATGGAGACTTGCATCATCATTCCGATATGGATTGATGGGCGAAGTGGGATGGGAAGCGTTGGGCCAAATGTGCTTGCCGTATTGAACGATAAAAATAAATAATCTATAAAACTTGGACGCCAACCATGCAACAAATCTTGGGAAATCGTATTTTGGGGAAACAGAACAGCAGGAATCGTTTTTTCTCCTGCAGAAATTCGTTCCTGCCATTGATGGTCGAATCTCCAATAAAACGCCACGAAAACAACGATATTTTCTATGTAAACCAAGCTCGCAGAAAGCAATAGATAGGCAGCTTTCACCTTTGGGTCGAAGATCGACACGATCAGCCCTGCAAGATTGTTGAGCAGCGCAATCATTGCGAGAGCCAAGACAATGTCAAACCACCTGAGGAATTTCTTCGAGCCGCGAAACCAAAAAAATGTTGCAACGACAATACACAATAGCCCGAGCGGACTGGCGTACAAGTCCAAAGCACGAAAGATGATGACGAGTGACGTCGGCGAATTCTCGGTCATACTCAGCGTTTCGCCTGTCGCAATATCTACGAGGCCTCCAACAGTAAGACAGCCAATCGCTGCGATTGCGATCGAATGGTTGGAGCACAATGAGTTGTAAGAGTTGGGAGCGCTCGAAGAATATCTTTGGCTGTGCATTTACTTCATCATAAAGGCTCTATTCATTTTCGCTCGAACGGCTGCAGTCTGCTCAGAAACCAGCTGTGGATTCGTTCGAAGGCTCGCGAGATGGATGGCAGAATGGACACGTTTCTCCAACGAGATAGTGTGGGTGTCGCTGCTCTTGTTCGGTCAACGGCATCTGGCAACTGAAACAAATTGCGGCCGAGGTTTCGCACAATTGTGAATCAACGCACACGCGCCGATCGAATACAAAGCAATCGCCTTTGTAATGCGCTCCGCCGCACTCCTCGAAATATTTGAGAATGCCGCCATCAAGTTGAAAGACATTCTGAAATCCTGCGCGCTCCATAAATGGACCCGCCTTCTCGCAGCGAATACCTCCTGTGCAGAACATCACGATTGTTCGCTCTTTCAACTCGGGTGAAAGCTTTTCGACTGCATTTGGGAAATCTCGAAAGTGCTCAACGCCCGCGGGGATGGCTCCCTCGAAAGTCCCCATACGAATTTCATAATCGTTGCGCGTGTCGAGCAGCGTCAACGGTTTGCCCTCGTCAATCCACTGCCTCAGTGTCTGGGCGGAAATTTTTGCCGAAGACTTTTTCCCTGGTTCAATTCCTTCGACGCCAAATGCAATGATTTCTTTCTTCAATCTGACAAGCATGCGACGAAAGGGTTGATTCTCGCTGAAGCTTTCCTTCGGATTGAGGTCTTCAAATCCTGTGATCGACCTCAATTCCGTCAACAAGGTTTGGATACTGCTCTGAGTTCCAGCAACAAACAAATTGATCCCCTCAGGGCTCAATAAAATTGTTCCTTTCAATTCGCAATCACGGCAAATTCCCTGCAATTTTTCACGAAGTGTTTCCAAGTCGGAAAGCGGTGCAAACTTATAAACAGCGATATTCGTGAACATTCCGTCACGCAGGATTACGGCGCCGAGCGTCCATTCGCTCCTTGGTAGGAAGTCGAACCTTGCTTGCCAAGCCAACAATTTGGAGCGATCGAATGATGACCCAACTTGCATCGAACTGCCACCACTTCAGACCGTGTCGAGCGCTCGAAGGAAACGCGTGATGATTATTATGCCAACCTTCACCGAAGGAAAGAATTCCCATCACTGGATTATTTCGACTCTCATCACCCGAGCGATAGTCGCGCCATCCCCAAACGTGACAGATTGAATTGATGCTCCAAGTCGAGTGATGCAAGAGGAACATGCGTACGAGCCCTCCCCATAAGAATCCAAGTGCTGCACCAGTCCACGACATTGTGACGAGTCCACCAATAATCGCCGGTATCGCCAAGCCAAGAGCGACCCACACTGGAAAAAGATTATTCACGCGCATGATCGTCTTGTCCGCCAACAGATCTGGCACGTATCGATAATTGCTATCACCAGTACTGCTGAAGAGCCATCCAATATGAGCGTGCATAAAACCTACGACCCAACCAACAACGCCCGGCTTGCGACTTGCGTGCGGCGAATGAGGATCATGGTCGTGATCCGAATAGTGATGGTGCTTGCGATGGGTTCCGACCCACCAAACGAGCGGCCCTTGAGCGGCCATACCGCCCAAGATCATGAAGAAAATTGCAATGGGCTTTGGTGCTACGAACGCCTTGTGGGTGAACATCCGGTGATATCCAATCGTGATTCCAAGCCCGGTTGCTATATAAAGAGCAATCATCATCGAGAGATTTAACCAGCTGAACATCCCGCCCCAAAGGAAATACATCGCCGCCAAGAGTCCGAGCGGTGGCAAGGCGACTGCCGCCAACATGGCCAGATGCATTTGCCCTTTTGAGAGTGGCGATTCTTCCTGAACGGTGTCTTTCGGATCGCCAAGGTCATGGATGTCGTTTCCAACAACAAGATCCTCTTCAAGGACCATTACATTTTCTTCTGTCGTACTTTGCAACACCGAATCTCCGTGTTTTGCTCAGGTCTCCAACCAATAAATTGAACATCACTTTAGCACCGATGTAACATTGGCGTTGCCAGAAACTGAAGGTTTCCGCGACACCGATCTTGCCTTAAAAACTTCAACTTTATCCGCCCATTATCGACTTTATAAAGGATCCACCATCTGATCCGGCCTCACAACGCGATCAAAGGTCGCTTCGTCGACATGACCCAAGTGCAGTGCCGCCGCTTTCAGCGTCATGCGTTTATGGTGCGCATGCTTCGCAATTGCGCTGGACTTGTCATATCCGATGTGCGGCGTGAGAGCAGTGACCATCATCAGGCTTTGTCCTAACAACTCAGAAATACGTTCGTGATTTGCAACAATGCCTTCTGCGCAGAATTCGCGGAACGCATGACAGGTTCCCGCGAGCAATTCGCATGACTGCAAAAGATTTTGCGCGATAACTGGCTTGAAAACATTCAACTCAAAATTGCCTTGGCTTGCAGCGAACTGCACTGCCGAATTATTGCCAAAGACTTGCACGCACACCATCGTCATACTTTCGCTTTGTGTTGGATTGATCTTTCCTGGCATGATGCTTGAACCTGGTTCATTTTCAGGAATCGAAATTTCGCCGATGCCGCAGCGAGGTCCGCTTGCAAGCCAACGCACATCATTAGCGATTTTCATCAACGATCCGGCCAGCACAGAAAATGCCCCATGGGCCTGTGTCGCGGCCTCGTGCCCAGCAAGCGCAGCGAATTTATTTTGTGCGCTTGTGAACGCAATGCCTGTTGTTGCGGAAAGTTTCTTTGCGACGAGTTCGCCAAATCCGACCGGTGCGTTGAGTCCTGTGCCGACGGCAGTTCCGCCAATGGCAAGGTCGCGCAAGCCAGGCAGACTTTCGCCAATTGCGCGGATCGCAAAATCGAGCTGCGCAACATAGCCAGAAAATTCTTGCCCAAGAGTCAAGGGGACTGCGTCTTGCAAATGTGTTCGACCAGTCTTGACAATACCCGAAAATTCTTTCGCTTTGGCATCGAGCGCATCGCGCAATTTTTTCACGGCAGGAAGGAGCGTCCGCTCGATTTCGATTGCGGCAGCGACATGCATCGCAGTTGGAAAAGTATCGTTGCTTGATTGCGAGAGATTGACATGATCGTTTGGATGGACCGGCTTCTTAGAACCTTGCACTCCCCCAGCCAATTCGATTGCGCGATTGGAAATCACCTCGTTCACGTTCATGTTTGACTGTGTGCCAGAGCCCGTTTGCCATACTTTTAAAGGGAATTCTTCATCAAGTTTGCCAGATGAGACTTCTTTGGCAACAGACACAATCAAGTCGCGCAGATCTTTCGAAAGTCCGCCTATTTCGCAATTTGCTTCGGCGCATGCGGCCTTGAGCAATCCAAATGCATGCACAATCGGCAGTGGCATTCGATCACCAAATGGGAAATGATGAATCGAACGCTCGGTCTGCGCTCCCCAATATCGATTGGCGGGAACTTCAATCGCGCCCATGGCGTCGGTTTCGGTACGAGTAGCGTTCTTTGATGGTGCGTGTGACATAGTTGGGTGCTCGTGTTGTGTGGCGAGAGTGTAACGCCCATCGAAATGAAGTCGCCAGTCAAAAGAAAACGCCGATCGCTTGAAGCGATCAGCGTGTTGGTCTGGCGTATCCCGCAGGAAGCGTGCGGGGGAAACGGGACTTGTTTTAAATGTTCAGCGTGCGCTGCGTCGGCGGCGAGATCCGGCCATACCTGCGCATGCCAAAAGAGCGAGAGCGCCAGGTGCTGGAACCACATTGATAAAACCAGAACCTGCATCAGCAGTTCCAGTTCCAGTGGTCCAATTTGCTGCATTGCCGATCGCTGCGAGCCACTCTGCTTGTGTTCCCGAAGTCAGCGTGCCGAGATTGAACGTTGCGGAATTCAAAGCACTAGTCAAAAGGACTGCGCTGGTTCCTTGAACCAATCCAGTCGGCAAACTTCCCGTTCCGGAAGTTGTCGCAGTTTCATATGTACTCGTATTGTCGAAGTTGTACAGCGCAGTGAAGTCACTGAAAATCGGATTTGCTAGATTTGTGCTCTCGAGAATCGTGACTTGCTCACCAGTCGAAGAAAGCGAAAGCTGTGCATACGCCGACGTTCCTGGTCCAACCAAACCGCTGAGTGTCCAAGCATAATCCGCGGATGTTGTTCTTGATCCAATGATCGTTCCCGCAACGATTGTGTTGACAACTGTGAAGCGCATGAGGTTTTCGTTTCCATCGCCATCAGTTGCTGAAACGCCTCGAAATGCGGTACCTGTCCAACCATTGTCGGTGAAGTACAGGACTGTTCCTGGTGCAAGATCGACGAATGTGACGAATGCCACAGAGTCCGTTGGCACGCCAGAAGCTTGAAAGCCAACGATTGCAACATCGCCAGCGATCAAAGCACCGAAGGATGAAGAAGAAAGAAGAGTGGCAGTAATTGCCGCGAATGGAAGGGATGAATGAAATGACATAACAGGAGCTCCAACTCCTTTTTACGCCTCCCTACATTCTGAACAGATCAATCCACAACGCGTGAATTAATCAAAGAAAACATAGACCGAGATCGTGTGAATACAAGTGAATACTTGGTGAAGATTGCGTGAAGATATTGAAACAGATTGAGAAAAAGTTCATAATCATTCGTCCGTTGCTGGACCAATCGGATCCCAAACAAGTTTGTTCGTGTTCCAATCGCCGCCTGCGAAACTTGGATCGCGACTTCCTTGGACATTGCGTGTTGCCTCTGAATTCAACACCCAACCAACATGCCCATCCGCAAAGAGCATGTGGCCTCCCTCAAAATGTCGTGAAGCAAAACGCTTCCAGTCCGCACGGTGGCGCTTCAGATCTCGTCCAAAGTGAACATCGCTCGCAGACAATTCGCTTGGGTTTGATCGCATTTCCAACATCAAGATCGTCGAGTCTGCTCGCGAAATTGACGCGATTTTCATAGCGAGTTTCGGCGAATATTGCCCTTGACCAGAAGATGCGAGCAGCGTGTTGTTCAGTTGGCTGTTTGGAACATAGTTGAAATAAAACTGACGCTGAATTCCTCCTGAACCTGGTTGACCGGTGCCCCAAGGTGCAAATTCCGCAGTCGTTGCAGCAGGATCGATAAAAATCGAATTGCTGTTACCTGCAAATGGCACATTTGTTTGTGCGCTGTACGCATCATCAGAAATTTTTGAGTATGGAAGTTGGTCAACCATTGGCGGAATCGCATTCGCCCAATATGCCTTTTGAGCAAGATTCAAAGGCATGTCATTCGCATCTTTCAATCCTTCCCATGGCAACCGATCCTTATTGACTGTGGACCACATGATTGTCCCCATTCCCCACTGTTTCAAATTTGATTGACTCTTCGTTGCGGCAGCGCTCTTGCGAACCATGCCGATTCCAGGCATAAGTATGCCAACCAAAGTTGCGATGATGCCAATGACGACGAGAATTTCAACGAGCGTAAATGCTCGTGCGCGCGGGGTTGAAAATTGATACTCGATTTGCATCAAGGCGACCATCCCGAAAGCAGCGAAGTGAGATCGACTCCATTGACAGCACCATCATGGTTGATATCGCCGATTGGTCCTTTGCTACCCCACGCGGAGAGCAACGACGTCATGTCTGTACCATCGACAAATCCGTCGCCATTGATGTCCGCTGGATTGGCGATCACCCAAACACATCCAACCTCCGGAAGCGCAACGAATGATTGCGTAACAGTCGTCGAACCTGGGCAGGAAGTCCAAGTGTTCGCATATCCAAATGTGCTAGAAGTGCCGGAATCATCATAAAAACTTGCAGCATCGATGCGACCCGATGGATTCGCTCGCAGTCTGCAAACATCGCCCACGCCAACCCCACCAGCAAAATAATTCGCGGAACCTTCACCCTGAAGTTCGATGATTGACGCGAATGATTGGTCACGAACTTCAATCGCCCAGCGATCGTTCGACACGGAAAATTCTCCCGAAACATGGAGCGGCTTCGTGCTGGTCGTCTGCGTAACAAGCGTGGTATCAAAAGTGTTGACATTGACCGATACATCTCCACCAGTTGGGTTGTATGACAAGTCCGTGTCGAGTCCACCCTGCACAGCAGTGCTTTCTGTGAAGGTCAAGATCATGCCACTTCGAAGATTCGACCAGAATGTATTGTTCGACAGTCTGATTGTTCCAGAATCTGTCTTGTCCTGCCAGCGCAAGATCCAATTGCGCATATCCAAGTTCTCCGCAATGATTACAAATTCACACCAGTTGCCTCCGTTGCCGAGTGATCGACCAAACTGCAAATCACTCGCCTGACCACCAGCAGCGTCGGCTGCTTGCGTTCCGCCGCCTAAGAATCCAGTCGCAGAGACTGCGTTATATTCATTCAGCATGAGCGGCTTGCAGGTTTGGCAAAGTTCCGCAAGCACTGGCGAGCGCAAAGCAGAAAAGTCCTGATATGTCTTGCACAGAGTGACCGTGTCGCTCCAGCCATTCGGTTGACCGAAAGAAGAATTGTCAGCGTCGTCGTACCGTGAATATGGCGTGATTGCCTGTGATGGACTCTCCTCAAGTCTCACGGCTTCACGACTATTTACGCCAGTTGCTCCCCATGATGGCTGGCCTTCGCCTGCGAGATCGATGACGATCTGTCCTTTCGCATTGATGATGCGCGACGCCCAGTTGTCGTTTCCAACATCCAACGGATCGTTGTAAGTTGGATTCGTCAGATCAATCACGTTTGCGTTGCACGTGACGAGAGCTGCGTCAAAGCAATTGACATTGATCCACCAGTCGCCATTGCACGGATTGAATGATGTGTCCGTATCAAGTCCCCCAAGAACTGTCGACGATTCTGTGATTGTCAGAATCGTTCCTGCGCGCAAATCAGACCAGATTGCTGCACCAGAAAACAAAATCTCACCTTGCGGGATCAAGCCATTTTCGTACCAAACATCCGTGCCATCCGCATCGCCTGCCGCGGATTCAATCCACTGAAGTTTCCAACCTCGAATATCTGTGTGATCCTTGACGATGACGATCTCGATCCAATCACCACCGTTGCCCAGCGAACGACCGAAGTAAACATCTTCTTCAATCGAACAAGCTGCTCCGCCGACTCCATCAGGTGTCGGGCACCCAACCACTGCCGCGGCAGGATTTCCAAGCCACTTGGCGCTTCCAACTGAATTCCATTCGTTCACGATGACATCAGATGCCAATGCACTTGTAGAAGTGATAACGTAGGAAGTCACAACCAAGAGATTGACGATCGTTTGATTCTTAAACATGAGGGAAATTGTGCTTAACAATTGTTCAGTTGAAGTTCAGTTCGCATTTAGAAGCGTTGCTTTCTGATGCCTTCATTGAAACTGAACTCAGTCTGAACATAACTTCTCTTTACTCTCCCTCAATGACATTAATTCCAACCACTTTTGCCGGCGTGTGTTTATTTTTCTCTCCACCGCTTGCTGGTACGGCCCCCTCAGACATCGCTCAGGTCAAGTTTCTTGGCGCATATTCTTCTGGACTCTTTAATGAATCGGCGTGCGAGATTTCGGCGTGGAGTCCAGACTCAAAGCGGCTCTATGTCACAAACTCGGCGCAGGGGCTCTCAATGGTCGACATTTCAGACCAAGCAAATCCCTTGTGGATTTCGATGACGCGGCAGTTTGGAATCACCAGCGTTGCAACATATGGAAATCTTGTTGCAATGTGCTGGATTCCAAAGTCGAAAGAAGTGCAGGGCGAGGTCCGATTCTTCGATTTGGCGATGAAACAAATTGGAGTAATCAAAGTGGGCTTCGGTCCCGACATGCTGACATTCACACCTGATGGCAAGACACTACTCGTCGCCAACGAAGCAGAACCAAGCGATGATGGCGCCGAAGACCCCGCTGGGTCAATCTCTGTCATCGATCTGTCGCAGGGTGCCGAGAAAGCAACGCTTCGAAATGCAAGTTTCGATGCATTCGAGTCACGCGCCTCAGAGTTACGAACGGCAGGAGTCCACGCACCTATGCCTGGTCGATCGTTCGTCCAACAACTCGAGCCTGAATACATCGCCGTCTCCGAAGATGGCACGCGCGCATTCATCACATTGCAAGAAGCGAACGCGCTTGCGGTGCTTGACATCCCGGCAGCGAAAATCATTGCGATCTTGCCGTTTGGGTTGAAAGATTTCAGCGCCGCTGGAGTGGGCCTTGATGCGAGCGACAAAGAAAACCGAACAACAATTTCTCCATGGCCAATTCGTGGCATGTATCAACCCGATACGGTTGCGTATTTCAAGTGCGATGGGCAGGATTATCTGGTGACAGCAAATGAAGGAGAGTCATTTGAATATCCATTTTATAACGAAACCCAGCGCGTTTCGAAATTGAAAAATTCGAAAGATAAAACGAAGCCTGCTCTTGAACCAACTCGATTTCCACTTTCAGCTGAAGGTGAAGAGGGGCATTCGCAAAGCGATTTATTGAAATCTGACGCAATAGGTCGACTTGAAGTCAGTGAAGCATGCGGCGATACAGATCAAGATGGAGACTATGACGATCTTGTTTGCTTCGGCGCACGATCAGCAAGTATTTGGCGAATCGTGCCAGCAACTGGCGACACACAAACGCGACTTGAATTGACGTGGGATTCTGGAAGCGAAATAGAACGCACACTTCGCGATCGCATGCCCCTAGCTTTTAATGCAGACAACCGAGAAAACTCGTCGCAAGATGATCGCAGTGATGCGCGCGGTCCAGAGCCAGAAGGTGTTGCCGTGGCGATGATTTCCGATCATCGAATAATCTTTGTTGGATTGGAACGAGCTGGTGGTGTGATGATGTGGGATGCGACGAATCCAACGAAGCCAATCTTTGCTGGTTATTTCAATCGACGCGATACAAGCATTGATTTGGCTGTCGATGTGGATGGCGACAAAGTTCCAGACAAGCTTGCGGATGTTGGTGATTTGGGACCAGAAGGACTTCTTGTGATCCCCGCGAGCTCGAGTCCAACCAAACGACCAATACTTGTTGTGTGCAACGAAGTCAGTGGAACACTTTCACTGTTTGATATCACCGTCGCAGAAGTTGCGGACAAATAATCGGCAATTCTTGCACACGGAACAATTCTTACTTTGCCAGCGCTGCATCAATTGCAGCTCGCAGAGCTTTGCCGCCGTCTGGAGCCATCCCAACTTCCGCCAACACAATCATGCCGTCTTTTCCAATGACGAGAAGTGTTGGAATTCCAGGAACTTCATAAGACTTCGCAAGTTCATCGCCAGCGAGAAGACAGGGATATGTGAAACCTTTTGACTCCATATATTTCTTCGCAGCGCCTTCGCCGCGTTCCCAGGTGTTGACGCCAAATACAGCGACATCCTTACCCTTATATTCGTCTGCAATTTTCTGAATCGTTGGCATGACTTGTTTGCATGGACCACACCAAGTCGCCCAGAAGTCCAACAAGATCACCTTGCCTTTGAGGCCTTCAAGAGAAACTTGTGCGCCATCAATTCCTGTGAGCGTGAAATCCAAAGCCTTCTCGCCGACCTTCGCTTTCAATTGTGGCTGTTCGCGCTCGCCACCAGGCGCATCCTTGGGATTCTCTCCTTTGACATAGCCCGCAGGCGGAGTGGTCGCAAACATTGATGCATCGAGAGTCGGATCGAGTTTTACATTCGAATACTGATATGACACCGCCAGATTCGCCATCTGATCTTCTCCATTCACCGCCATTTTTTGTGAAAGCCTTCGCGGAAAACTATCAGCGCGCGCGATGGACAGAATGTCAGTCATCGTCATCGTGGAAGGTTTTTCATCACCATCATCGGAAGTTCCAAGATCGATTGAACGCAATATGCGAACCATATCGCACGGTTGCCCGTCGATTGTTTCCTCACCGATGATGTTTGCGGCGATGATCTTGGAAGGAGCGGCCTCTTCAGCATGCATTTCAAACACCCATTGAGGCACACCAGATCCGGCGGACTTCAGGAGTAAAGACCAGTTGGTTCCTTCTTCCATATAAGTTTTGGATGGCACGTTGGCCAGAAGTGAATGCGTTCCATCAAATGTAATCACACGCACAGGCTTGTCATTCTTGATGCTCTCGATTCGCATTCGTTTGCATGGCGAGCCTTCTGTTGCTTCAAGATCCCAGATTGAATTTGTTGGTTCCATAAACTCGGGCGGCATCATTCCCGAATCTCTTCCAGTCGCTGTCATTCGTGTGGTCAATTGAATTGCCTTCAACGCGCGTGCAACAGCAACTGACTTTTCGTAAATCGTTAAAGCGTTCTGGTCAATCGTCTGCGGTTGAGAAGCTGAATCAACAGCGGTTTTAGAATTCTCGACTTCTCCAACAGGAACAACTGCTGTGATCTTTGCGGCAACAACCTTCTTGGACGTCGACTGCGCACTCTCTTGGGCGGTGGCGAAAGTTGAGAGAGCGAAACAAAGAGCAAGAGTGAATTGCATGAAGTGATTGATCATTGATACAGTCTAATTTGTAATTCATCCAACCGTGAAAAACTCATTTAAAGAACTGCAGGATTTTCGTGTTGTTGGACCTGTCGGCGCAACTGGAATCATCGTTGCTTCCATGGTTGGGAGCGGAATTTTTTCGCTGACTGGCCAATTCGGTGCGAAACTTGGCACCTCTGAGAACATTCTTGCTGCTTGGGTCATTGGCGGAGTGCTCGCTTTATGTGGCGGCCTCTCGCTTGCTGAACTTGGCGCGATGATTCCGTGTTCTGGCGGGAGCGTCGAATTCGCACGTCGCGCATTCGGTGGCACAATTGGATATCTCGTCGCAATGGTCTCTATTTTTTGCGGCTACTTTTTATCACTGGCTGTCATCGGCTTACTGCTTGGTGAATATGTCAATCAACTCCTTCCGACGCCAGTCCCGATAGGCTGGATTGCATCACTCGCCATCGTCGCGGCATTCGTCTCGCAGATCTTCGGACTTCATGCTGGATATCGTTTCAACACTGCGCTTTCATTTGTCAAATTTGGATTTGTCGCACTCTTTGTATTTGCTGGACTTTTCTGGCCGATCACTTCGCGCATGGCCGCGCCCGCACTCTCTGAAACTGTCACGCATCCAAGCATGATTTCTGCCGCAGTCGCAAGCGCGACTCTCACAGTCAGTTTCGCATATCTCGGGTGGGCAGCTGGCGCAGATATTGCAGGCGACATGAAGCGACCAGGCCGTAATGTTCCGCTTTCGATCATTACAGCAATCGTGCTTGTATTTGCGATTTATATCGGCGTGAATATTGTTTATCTGCGTGTCATTGATCCGGCCGCAATGCTCGATGCTGACGGAACGCCAATGCAAGCCATTGGTGGGGTCGCTGCTCGATTGCTCTTTGGCACTGCCGTCGGCAACGCAATGGCTGCAGTGATCGCACTACTCTTTTTTTCAACGATGGTCTCAGGGATTATCACTGGCGCACGCATCATCGAATCTATGGCGCATTCGCGAGAGATACCTGCATGGATAGGTGTTCGGCTTGCCAATGGTGTGCCAATGCGAGCGCTCATTGTGCTCACGGTCGCAAGTCTGGCATCGCTTGCGATTGGAAATCTCGATGACATCCTTGGATTGCTGACTGTGCTCATTAATATTTTTTCGTCACTGTCAGTTGCTGCCGTGATTGTCCTTCGCAAGACAATGCCTGATGCACCCCGCCCGTTTCGAGTGCCGTTCTATCCCGTGACGCCAATCATTTCTATCGTGCTCGCCGTTTGGAGTATTGCGATAAGCGTGATGGATGGCGGCTTGAATGCGATCATCGCCTCCTTCGCTGCGGTTGCCATTCTTTTATTGATCAAGCCATTGATTATGATTGGAAAATTTGGAAGTTCTTAGCGGTGAAAGTGCTGGGACTTTCACTCGACCACCAACATCTCGCCAGCAAGTCCTGGACCAAATGCGAGTCCGACCCATGGGCGAGCAATCTTGCGTTCAAACAATTCACTCAGAATGAATAGCAAAGTTGCGCTGCTCATATTCCCAAAGTTTTGAAGAACGCAGCGGCTTGCATCGCCTGATTCATGAGCGATCGCAAGCGAAGTGATTACAGCTTCGATGACTCGTGGTCCACCTGGATGAATCGCCCATCCGCGAATGTCTTCGACCTTGAGAGAGTGTTTCGCAAGCGCATTTTGCGCCCATTCGCCAACACGGGATTCAATAATTTCTGGGACACGCGCGCCGAGCGTCATTTCAAATCCATGATTTCCAATGTGCCACGCCATTTCACTTGCACTCTCTGGCATCAAGATGCTGTGTGTTCCCGCAATGCATGGCAGCGCATCTGGATCTCCACGCGCAACGATCACTGCAGCGCTTCCGTCACTGAAAAGCGTGTTGGCGATCAATTGATCAAGACGGGCGCCATAATGCAGATGGGCTGAAGAAACCTCAGTGCAACAGACCAAGACAACTGAGTCGGGATTCGCCAACGTCACATCGCGCGCAATCGCCAAGGCATTCACTGCCGCATGACAACCCATGAATCCAACATTTGTTCTGCGACAGTCGGCGGAAAGTGAAAGACTTTCGATCAGCCACGCATCCAATCCGGGAGCTTCAAATCCTGTGCAGGATGCAGTGACGATGTGCGTGATTGCACGTGCCGAAAGTTTTGCGCGATCAATTGCTTGCAAGCATGCCTGCGTGCTCATCTGCCGTGCCGCGCTTGCCCACAGTTGCATGCGCTGCGCAGTCGTTGGGCCGTACCCATTGGGATCTGCTTGGAAAAACGCCGGCTTCCCCACTTCCTGCGCCGAAGCGCACCAACGACCATCAATTCCACTGCGCTCAGCAAGTCGAAGAATCACTGCGCGGTCAAGCGATTTGGGCGCAACCAATGATGCCATCTCGATCCACTGAGCGCGGGTCAAACGCTGTGGAGGGTTGGCGCATCCGATGGAATGAATACATGCGTGCGTCATGGTGCAGGTTTCGTGAAAATGCGAGAGTAAATAGTTGCATCCAAATTGGAACCAAACGCACTTGCAACTCGATCTGCAACCGACGGGAAAAATTGAGCAGTGTGCATTGCACTTCGGAGCAATCGAGGGTGACGAAGAAGTCGAGCGGTGATCCAGCACCGCATACGCGACGAATGCACAATTCGGTTGGCAATACGCGGCCACTGGTTTGACGATGCGTTGGAAAGAATCATTGCACTCGCATGGTTGCCCGCCGCAAGACCGGTTGCAAGCGCCCAACTCATTCCCTCGCCGGTGAATGGTTCAACATATCCGCTTGCATCCCCAGCGACCAAGACGTCTTTATAAGCAAGTTGCATGCGACGACGAGTCAAGAAAGGCGTCCCTCGCCACTCCGCCGCACCAAGCCCCGCACCAATGCGCAGATGCGAACCAAGCCACTGCGCTGCAAGAGGTGCAACTCCACCTGCGCCGCGAATGATGCTCGGATGCGCAGCGGCGGCGATATCAATTCGTCCATTTGCCAGTCGAACTGCACCGATGTAACCACCAGTGTGAACGCTCATGAGAATTTGTTCGCGGCAGATATCAAGCGCGGCTCCATCAACCGTTGCGCCAAATCCCATACGACTTGATTTAGAAACGCGCCACTCAAACTTGGACATGCCGTCAAGCGAAGTTCCCTGCAATCCATCCGCTGCGATGCGCACGCGAGAGCGAATCCTTCGCACAATTTTATCTTGACGCACGACAACTGATCCATCAACATCGAATGATGCGGCGGATCCCATCAGAATGACACAACCAGATTCCGCCGCGACTCGCAGCAGCGATTCATCAAGTTCATCGCGACCAATCGCAACGCCACCTTCACGGCGCATTTGGATTATTCGATCACCGCATTCCAAGCGCACTGTGGATAATTGTTGCGCTTCATTCAGAACTGATGATGCTCCAAGCTGAGTAAGCGCTTCGATTCCTGCCGGTGCCAAACAACATCCGCAGACTTTGGGGCGTGGATGAATGCCACGATCAACGACAAGTACTGAACAACCTGCACGGGCTGCCGCAATTGCGGCGGCCGATCCTGCTGGTCCTCCGCCTGCGATAATCACATCGAATTGTTCTTCAATTGCACTTAAATTTGTATCGAGGAGATTCATAGTGAAACTTCGCTTGCGGCTCTCGTAGAGGGTCGCTGCCACCAGAGTCTCCACCGCGCGGGCCATGCACGAGAAATAGAAGCTCCATGCAATCCAGCTTCGTGTGCCATTGCGCGCGCTTCATCAAGAGTGAACGCAGCACGCACACTTGCAATCGCATCGAAATGCACAACACGAGAACGTGTCAGTATTCGCGATCCAATCCATGCAAGCGCCAATCCCACATTCGATCGATCAAGATCCGCGATTCCAACGGCGACATCCGCCGCGCTTGCCATCGTGCGCATGACCGTTTGGCCGGTGTCATGATCGAGGTGATGCATGAAGAGCGAACTGATCACGACATCTGCTCGCGCTGGGATTTCCTCGCGAAGCAAGTCGACACGGAGCAGATTGACGGGCTCGCCGATTGCGTGCGCATTCTGTTGAGCAACTTCTAGCGCACGAGAACTGAAATCACACAAAGTCCAACTGATATTCAATCCCCGCCGACGCGCCAACTTCGCCATCGCCATCGGACCATCGCCAGAACCTGTCGCAACATCCATCACACGAAGTGGCCGACCCTGTGCGTTTGTATCAACAGCAAGCCTTGCAATACTTGGCCAAAGAATGCGCGCACTCTTGGACCATGCGTTCAAGCGTTTCAAGCCTGCAAGTGCAGCATGATGTTCGCGCGGATCAAGCGCAGGATCATCCATCAATTCTTCCACGCGAATACGCGCAGGCGGAGTTGTTGGCGACCAGCGGATGGAACTCGTTGTGCTCGTCATGTGTTTCGGTTGGAGTGAATGCAATGCTAGGGCAACAGACTCAAAGTAACGCAGAAGGAGAACGCATTCGGTAAAATCAAATCCCTCGTGAATGCGAAACCAATCATCTATCTCATAGCCAATGGAGACCTTCGCGCTTCTGCAAATCAAAAATGCGAAGCCGCTCAACTTGCAATGGAGAGTGCGCTGAACAAAGCGATCGAATTGGAAGGATGGACGGTCAAGCGCGCGCATGGTTTTCGTAAGGAAGTGGGACATAGTTTTATTGATTCTCAAAAATATGGAATGGAAATCTTTCGCAAGATTCCTAGCGGCGCACCGCTGATCATTGCCGAGGCCGTCTGGCAATACTCGCATCACATTCTGCATGGATTGATGACCCACAAAGGACCGATCTTGACTGCAGCAAATTGGTCTGGAACTTGGCCAGGACTTGTAGGCATGCTGAATCTCAATGGGTCGATGACGAAGGCTGGCATTGAATATTCATCGCTGTGGAGCGAAGACTTTCAGGATTCAACTTTTCGTGCTGGACTTCGCACGTGGCTTCGCAAAGGAAAAGTTTCGCATGCGACGAAACATGTTCAAACATATGCCAGCGCAAAACTCCCGCCATCAGCCACACGCATCGGCGAAAAATATGCTGCGGATCTTCGCAGCCGCAAGGCGATCATGGGAGTCTTCGATGAAGGTTGCATGGGAATGCATAATGCGATTATTCCAGATGAATTGCTGCAATCGACGGGTATTTTCAAAGAAAGACTCAGTCAATCTTCGCTCTATGCCGCAATGCTGCAAGTGTCGACCGCTGATGCGAATGCGGCACTTCGTTGGTTGGTGCGCAGAGGGATGAGATTCAACTGGGGCAAAAACTCCAAGACCGAACTGACGAAGCGACAGTCGATTGACCAACTGAAGATGTACATCGCCGCCGTACGAATTGCGGACGAGTTTGGATGCGCGACGATCGGGATTCAATATCAACAAGGTCTGAAAGATCTCTCCCCCGCCTCCGATCTTGCTGAGGGACTGCTGAACAATCGAGATCGGCCTCCGGTCTTTCACGCAAAGTCGCGCAAGGAACTTTTTAAGAGAGAAGCGTTGCCGCACTTCAATGAAGTCGACGAGTGTTCAGGACTCGACGGATTGGTGACATATGAACTCTGGAAGAAGCTTGGATGGGAACCAGAAAACACATTGCACGACCTTCGCTGGGGACGGCACTACTGCGGAAAATCCGGCGGCCGAATGCTCGACGCATATGTCTGGGTCTTCCTCATCTCGGGCGCAGCGCCTCCAGCACATTTCATCGGTGGATATCGCGGCACATCGAGCGAAAGACAGCCGCCGATGTATTTCCGGCTTGGCGGCGGAACGGTCAAGGGAGTCTCCAAGCCAGGGTGGATCGTGTGGTCCCGTATATATATAGAAGGAGCGCAATTGAGATTCGACATCGGAATCGGCGAAGTCGTCGAACTCCCACAAGCCGAAACCGAAGATCGCTGGAAATTGACCACGCCCCAGTGGCCGATCATGCATGTCGTTCTTCAGGGAATCGATCGCGATCAAATGATGGCTCGTCACAAAGCAAATCACATTCAAGTTGTCTATGCCCCAAGCAAAGCTGACGCGCGAAAGGGTCTGGCGATCAAGGCGGCAGCGATGCGCGCGCTTGGGATGGAAGTCTTCATCTGTGGGACACTCTGAAGATGACGACGCATTCCGAATCAATCGCAAGTCTTCTCCAACTCGCGCACAAATTGGGCAAGGATGATTTGCGCATGTCGATCCTGGGTGAGGGCAATGTTTCGATGCGCATGAGCGACGAAACTTTTTTTGTCAAAACCTCTGGATCGAATCTTGAAACTCTGGATGAATCGGGAATCGCAGAATGCCGCTTTGACAAATTACTCCCCATGATGGAGAGCGAAGGATTGACGGATGCGCAGATCGATCAATCTCTTTTGGACGCGCGTGTGAATCTCGCTGCAAAGAAGCCATCGGTCGAATCGCTCTTTCATGCCTGGCTTCTTGGACTTCCAGGCGTTCAGTGCGTTGGACATGTCCATGCGATTGCTGTCAATCAGATCCTCTGCTCGCCACGTGCAAAAGAATTCGCACGCAAGCGCATTTTCCCAGACGAAGTCGTCTGCTGTGGTTGCGAATCTGTTTTGGTTCCATACACCGATCCTGGACTTGCGCTTGCACAAGTCATTCGTGAAAAGACTATGAAGTTTGTGGCGCGCACCAAGCGCGAGCCACGAATCATCTTGCTAGAAAATCACGGAGTGATTGCGGTGGGATCATCTCCCGAAGGAGTGCGCGCATCGCTCTTGATGGCTGAAAAGTCTGCGCAGATATTTGTGGGAGCTGCGAATCTCGGCGGACCAAACTTCTTGACTGCGAAACAAGTCAAGCGAATTGCTGGTCGACCAGATGAGCACTATCGACAGAGCGTGTTGAAACTTTAAGCATCGCCGATCTTCACGGAGAAATCATGTCGCGCTATATCGCCATTGATCTTGGAGCGGAATCAGGACGCGTCATTCTTGGGACATTTCAAGGAGGCAAACTGCGCTTGAAGGAATTGCACCGCTTTGCGAATGCGCCAATTCGAATTGGCAGCACCTTGAGATGGGATGTTGTGAGACTGTGGGCAGAAATTCAAATTGGACTGCATACGGCTTCGAACGCAGGTGATATCAGCGCAATTGCCTGCGATTCGTGGGGAGTCGATTATGTTCTCTTGAAAGGCAACCAGCCACTTCTCGCACCGCCCTATGCGTACCGCGACGAACGAACATTTGCGTCATTCGACAAGGTCTTGAAGAAAATGTCACGCAAAGAGTTGTTTGCGCAGACTGGCATTGGTTCCTATCCCATCAACACGCTCTATCAACTTTGTGATGATTTTCAACATCGATCCAAGTTGCTTCGCAAGGCAGATCGTATTTTGCTGATAGCGGATTACATCAACTGGATGTTGACGGGGAAGTCGAAAGCCGAAACAACTCTCGCGTCAACTTCACAATGTTGGAACACACGCAAGCGAGCATGGGCGTGGCCGCTTCTGAAAAAATTGCATATCCCAAAGCATCTTTTTCCAAAGACGATCGAACCTGGAACAGTCATTGGTCGATTGCTTCCGCAAGTCTGCGAAAACACTGGGCTTGCTGGAACTAAAGTCGTTGCGACTTGTTCGCACGACACCGCGGCCGCCGTTGCAGCAATACCCGCACACGGAAAGAACTGGGCATACCTTTCGTCTGGCACATGGTCTCTCTTGGGTGTCGAGCTGCCAGGGCCACTCATCAATGAAGAAGTACGCGCTGCAAATTTCACAAACGAAGCAGGCTTTGCAGGAACGACGCGCTTACTGAAATGCCTGATTGGATTATGGATCTTGCAAGAATGTCGCCGCGAGTGGTCGAAAGCGGATGGTGATTACTCGCGCATCGTCAAACTTGCGGCCGCTGCGAAACCGCTTCGTTCGCTTATTCATACTGGAGATATTCGATTTGCAAAGATGGGAAACATGACAAGCAAGGTGCAGTCGTACTGCCGCGAAACAAATCAACCTGTCCCACAAACACACGGAGCAATCGCACGATGCATTTTCGAATCGCTCGCACTTTCATACCGAGTTGAACTGGATGGATTGCAGTCGCTCATCGGTCGTAAAATTTCAACGCTGCATGTGGTCGGAGGTGGCTGTCAAAATGCGCTCTTGAATCAGATGACCGCTGATGCACTCGATCGCACCGTCATCGCTGGACCGGTGGAAGCAACTGCGGCTGGCAACATTCTTGTCCAAGCAGTTGCGACGGGCAAACTTTCGGGAATCGCTGCGATGCGAAGTGTGATGCGACGCTCATTCACACTCAAGTCATTCAACCCACGCCCCAGCAAAAAGAGCATTGAATCGTGGCGTGAGGCTCTCGATCGCTTCCAAGACCTTCCGGTCGTTGCCGCTGCATCGTCCACTAGTATTCGGCGCAGCAGAAAAGTAAAAATATGACTTCATTCAAACACGTACATCATCTTTGGAATGACGCAGAGGTTGCGGCACTCGATGCAGCTGGACGCCTCGTGTATCGATCGAACAAATTGGGCGCGGATCAGCGAATCACCAATACTGGTGGCGGAAATACGTCATCAAAGATTTCGCAGAAAGATCCTCTTACTGGCGAAAATGTTGCGGTTCTCTGGGTCAAGGGTTCTGGCGGCGACCTCCGCACAAGCACGAAAGAAAACTTTGCTTCGCTCTATCAAGAAAAAGTTGTTGGACTGCAGCGTGTCTATTCCGCTCGCGCCGACAAAGGTTTGAAGTCCCCTGCCGAAGATGAGATGGTTGCGATGTACAACCACACAACATTCAATCTCAATCCACGCGCTTCCTCGATCGACACTCCCCTGCACAGTTTTCTTCCAAGCAAACACGTTGATCACATGCATCCCAATGCGATCATTGCGATCGCTGCATCCAAGAATTGCGCGGCACTGACCAAGGAGATTTTCGTCGACGCAGGTTCGCCTTCGATGGCGTACGTGCCTTGGATGCGCCCTGGATTTGAGCTTGGACTTGCAATGCAAGAAATTGCGAAGCAGCAACCACGCATCAAAGCGATCATGATGGGGCAACACGGATTTATCTCGTGGGACGATGACGACAAGGCTTGCTATGAGCGAACGCTTTCGATGATCGAAACAGCGTCCGTTTTCATCGAGTCGAAGTATCAGGCCAAAGGTGGCGATTCAAAGGCATTCGGTGGAGCGAAACACAAGAGCCTTGACGAACTGCAACGTCGATCCACATTCGCTGCAATCTTGCCGTGGCTTCGCGGGAATATTTCCAAGAACAAGCGTTTCGTGGCGACCATTCAGGACGACCACGCAATTCTTCGATTCATCAACTCGCAAGATGCGCACCGTCTTGCAGAACTTGGCACATCGTGCCCAGATCACTTTCTGCGAACGAAGATCAAGCCGATGTATGTCGCCTGGGATCCGCAGAACGAAGACATCGCCACACTGCGAAAGAAAATTTCCATGGCGCTGGAAAAATATCGCGTCGATTATGCAGCGTATTACAACGCATGCAAGCGCCCGAATTCTCCTGCAATGCGCGATCCGAATCCAACGGTCGTACTGATCCCAGGACTTGGAATGATTGCCTGGGGCAAGGACAAATCCGAATCACGAGTCACGGCGGAGTTTTATAACTGCGCAGTTGAAGTGATGCGTGGCGCCGAAGCGATTGACCAATACGTTTCGCTCCCACAGCAAGAAGCATTTGACATCGAATATTGGCTGCTTGAAGAAGCAAAATTGCAACGGATGCCAGCGGAGAAAGAACTTGCTCGACAAGTCATCATTGTCATTGGCGCTGGATCGGGCATCGGCAAAGAAACTGCGCATCGGCTTGTGAAAGAGGGCGCGCACATCGTTTGTGTCGACCTGAACGAAAACACAGCGAAGGCAACAGCAAAAGAAATTACTGACAAACACGGACTGGGTATCGGCGTTGCAGGTTCGGGTATTTCTGGGTGCGGGCCCGCAATCGGATTCGCAGCTGACATCACCAATCGCGCGTCGATTCGCACGATGCTCGATCAAGTTGCAATCGCATATGGCGGATTCGATTCGATCTGTATCACCGCTGGAGTTTTCGTTCCTCCAGATACAACCGGACATATTCCAGATGACAAATGGGCCTTCACTTTCGCGCTCAATGTGACTGGCAGCTATCTCGTTGCAGACGAAGCCGCAATCACATGGAAAGATCAAGGCCTTGCTGGCAATCTTGTACTGACAACGAGTGCAAATGCCCTCGTCGCAAAGAAAGGATCGCTTGCGTATGACACTTCGAAAGCGGCAGCGAATCATCTTGTTCGAGAATTGGCGATGGAACTTGCTCCGCTTGTGCGTGTGAACGCAGTTGCACCCGCAACTGTCGTACAAGGTTCGTCGATGTTTCCTCGCGAACGCGTGATCGCATCACTTGCAAAATACTCGATCAGCCATGAAGCGAGTGAGTCCGATGATTCGCTCACCAACATACTTTCTAACTTTTATGCGCAGCGAACACTAACCAAGTCCCCGATCACACCAGCCGATCAAGCGGAAGCATATTTCTTGCTTGTCTCGAATCGCCTCAGCAAGACGACGGGCCAAGTCATCGCTGTCGACGGTGGATTGCACGAAGCATTTTTGCGGTGAGGACCAACCTGCAAACAGCCTTTCGCTTCGGAATTGCTGATTGAGCGCATCTCTGTTGTAATTTTGCACTGCAAATTTGCATTCCTGCGTAGTGATGGAATACTGTTTTGGATATGTATTCGATCTGCGAAAAGATTCTGCTGAGAAAGCTTGACTTTCGCATGATGCGAACCCTTACAACAATTTTATCCGTCTCACTTCCTTCGATGGGAGCCAATCTCTCGTTTGCACAATCAAATGAAATTGTCGCTTGCTGGGGACGTGAAACTGAAGGTCAATGTGCTGTTCCAGACGGTCTCGGGCCATGCTCTCAAGTTGCCGCTGGAAAACTTCATTCCGTCACTCTCGAAGTGAATGGATCAATTCATTGCTGGGGATCAAATGCATATCAACAATGTGCGGCGCCCCCAATCAGTGTGTCATATTCATTTATTGCTGCCGGTTGGTATCACACGCTCGCAATCACCTCGAATGGATTCGTGAAAGCATGGGGACGCAACGACTCAGGACAGTGCAACATCTCCCCAACTATTGGAACATGCACTCAAATCTCGGGTGGTGCGGCACACTCACTTGCTCTTTGCTCGAACGGAGATGTTTTAGGTTGGGGAAGCAACGAATTCGGTCAAACTTCAGTTCCGACTTCTCTTGGATCGTGCATTGCGGTCGCTGCTGGTGGCTACCACTCTGCCGCACTCACAACGCAAGGAACTGTCGTCTGTTGGGGACGCGATCAATGTGCAATCACAGGCTCGACGAAGATCATTGAATTCCTCCGCGACGTTCAAAATGGCACTAACAGCGTGGACTTCCTCCAGTGCGGCGATAGCAATACTGGCTTTCGAGATTCGCAAGACGTCAGCGGTTGGACCGATGGATTCGCCAACGCTCTTCGCGCTCGTGGATTTCCGCAGTACGCAACACCGCTTCTTCCAATTGAACCACCAGGCCGAAGCTTTGGCGTCAGTTCAGAGAATGGCGTGATGCCATTTGGAAACGGATCGACTCGTGGATCATCTATCGCTTTCAATATGAGCGGCCTCGCCAATGCGCCTTCTGAATTAGTCACGCAATTGACAAGCGGCGTTGGACCAAACGAAATCGGGTTACAACCAACCGCAGTGCCATTTGACTTTGCTTGGATCCCATTGCAACAAAATCGATTTTCGAATTTCGACTCGGGAGTTTATGTCAAGACGGATAGTGCACTCGACATTAAAAGCGAACTCGTCTATCGAATTGTGCGCGGAGAACTTCCGCAATCCAATAATCCTGGTTCATATTTTCAAGGATGGCGAAACGCATTGCAGCAGAACCTTGTTCTGCCAACACCACGATCCGTAATGGGGAATTCCTTTGGGTGGGTTGCTGATGAATTGGTATTGCCGGCTGATGAAAATCGAGCGATGTCATCTCTTCATGCGACATGCTGTGGAACTGGATTTGGACAATCATTTGGCATTGAGGGAAATTGTGCAATGGGCCTGCAAAGTGTCTACAAGCGACGCCGTGGCTGGGCGTCGCAGCCACTCGAATATCGCGGAGGCGCAACCATGACAAGAATCGCAACCGACATTTCGCAGATGCCGCTGGAATCTCGAATGACATGGCTCAAAGAACTTGTCAGCCGCCAAATTGCTGGTGGCGGAAGTGGAAGGATCATTGTGCTCATTCAGGGAGGAATCAATCAGGATGTCAATGTGCCGAATTCTTGGGGAAATGCAGTCGTCTCGATCAAAAATGCGCTTGAGAGTGCTTGGTCAGCACTTGGAAACAATCCAAACAACATCACATTTGTGGCAATGGTCTCGCACCCAATTTACGATCCTGAAAATATATTGATTCAATTGCGAGAATATGCCAACAACTTACCCAACACGATTTCCAATCTCACCATTATCGACCTATCCAAATTAAGTACAACCAACGAAATGAGTTCGAAAATTTGGTACAGCAGCGGAAGCCAATATCATCTTTCCGAACTGGGTTATTCAAAGTTCAGCGAGCGAATTTTGGATGATCTCTTTGGACAACTCTCACCAACTTCAACACCGCTCGACTGTCAACAAATTGGATCGTGCATTCGAATTGCTGCGGGTGCACACCACACTCTTGCGCTCAAATCAGACGGGTCAATTCAGTCTTGGGGGTCGCCGATCGGTGGATCGTGGGCTATTCCAACCAACCCAGGTCCGTACGTACAGATTGCCGCGGGCGATGCGCATTCTCTTGCAATCAATTCGATGAAGAAAATTCTTCTGTGGGGATCTTGCCAACAATATCAGTGCGGCGTGCCTGCTAATTTAAACTATGGAACTCGTGTTGCATGCGGCGGATTTCACAACGTCGTTCTTGCAGAGTTGCAAGACTATTTGTGCCTCAGCGATTTAAATCGTGATCGAACCACGGACGGAATTGATTTGGTTCTGGCTCTTGCTGGATGGGGAACTTCTGCTGGCGATTGCACCGATGATGGAACCACGGACGGAATGGATTTGTTGTACATCTTGGCCGGCTGGGGACCTTGCCCTTAAAGTCTCGTTTGTTTTTATGGCGTACGCGCCACGCGAAATCCATCGCCTAGATAGTCGCTTTTGTAATCCGCCATCACGCCGTATCGATACGAGGCGCGCGACATTTTTGCGATTCCCGCCCATGATCCGCCACGCATGACTCGGAACTTTCCTTGACTCGGTCCCACCGGATCCGTCACGCCACTCTTGCACTGCGAGTAGTAGTCGGGCTGATAAAAATCTGCGCACCATTCCATCGCATTACCCAGCATGTCGTGAAATCCAAATGCATTCGCGGACCTTTCTCCAACAACACCTGGACGAGATTTCGAATTCCCTTCGTATCGCGCGATGACTTCAATATCTCCGTATCGCGTTTGATCTGATCCGGCACGGCACGCATACTCCCACTCCGCCTCCGTCGGCAGTCGAAATCCAGTCACATCAAGAAAACGTTCTGCTTCGCTGAATGAGACCCGCTGCACAGGCAGGCGCGGATCAAAGAACACGCTTGGATTCGAATTGAGCACGCGCTCCCATTGCAACTGCGTCACTTCGAAGCGTCCAAGATAAAAAGCTTTCGTGATCGTAACTTGATGAGCAGGCTTCTCAGAATTCTGCCCTTCTGTATCCCTATCGCTGAGTCCCATCATGAATGTTCCAGGAGGAACGAGCAGGAGTTCAATTCCATTTTTATTGTCGCGAACTCTCCATGGCAAACCAGTCGCAGTGATTCGCTGAAGCAAATCTGCGTCGGTCACGATCTTGGGATCGGGATGGAAATCAATCACTTCAGCCCATGTGAGTGGAGACGGAGGAGCTGCCGGAACTGGAGCTGAAACTGGAACTGGAATTAAAATTGGCGCAGCGGGTGCTACGACTACAACAACTGGATCAGCTATAGCAGGCACGGCAACTTTTTCCGCCGCATTATCTTTCGAGCAACTCCACGTTGCGCTTATAAGTAACAACATAAAAATTCTGCATTTTTTCAGATTCGCAGTGTTCATGTACGAACGATACTCTGCGCACTATGACAAACATCAACAACACCAAACGAAACGTCTGGACTCTCGCGCTCGCACTTCCTTGCGCACTTGTTGGGATCGGGCTCGTAGGTATGGGCCTTGGAGCTGCCAAACCGAACGCTGGCGGACCCAAAGTCGAAGGAACATACATCCTTGAATATCGCACGATGGCTGACGGCAAGAAAATCACTTCGCCGGCTGTCGTTGGAATCATGACGTATTCGGATGATTACCGAAATATGAATGTCTGTTGGACCAATGACGGCAAGCCCGCCTCAATTTCGCTCATTGCCAAGTACACATTGAGCGAAAAAGAATATACGGAAGAATCTATGTTCTATGCTGCGAATATTGATGCCAAGGGAATGACATACGACACGACTGCGCTGCATGGCGCATCGCCAGTCACGATGAAGGATGGCGAACCTCAATTCAAGTTCCCAAACCATGGCGAACCAAGTGGGGCATTCACAAAAGATGGAATGATTGCGACCATGCCTGGAGCATTCACAGATCACTGGAAGAAGATCGACTGATTTGCACGACTGTGAAACGCGAATACCACTGAGAAATTCAACGGCTTCTGCACAGTGCGGAGGCCGTTTTTTTTATCACCGATGAAACACTTAACGCATTCGATACGCAGCATCCTCAGCTTGACCGCACTAGCAGCCTGCGCTATTGCAGTTTCTGGATGCACATCGATGGCGCATACCCGCGTTCCAACGACGTTGATTGTTGTCGACGTTGTCACAGGAGAGCCTGCTCCAAACATCGATATGCGCCAGTGGAACCACTAGAGCCACCGATTTGGAGCCGCTCGAAATTATTTCTGCGGATGAAAACATCTGTCGGCAAATCTGGTGCGATAAAACACTTCCGACTCCATCTGATCCATCCAAAGCTGAATGGGCGCGAAACACGCAAAAGACATTTTGTTGGTTCATTGGAACACTCAACGATTTGCGCCAATGGATTCTTCAGAACCATCTTGTGGGTACGAATAGTTACATCTACGGGGAATATGACCGCAGCGACCCCGCAGCAGTTCGCATATTCGAACCTGCGCAACTCCTTCCCCTCATTCCTGAACTAGCGCCACAAGCGACACTCCCCGATTGGGTTGCGTGAGGCGAAAGTAGACTTCCCCTACCTTTACCAAGTTGCATTTTCATGCCGCCCTTTCTTCGAAACATCCTTGCTGTCATCGTTGGACTTGTTGTTTGCATGGCGGTCAACGGATTTCTGATTACCCTCAGCAGTTCTGTTATTCCGTTACCTGAAGGCATCAACCCTAACGACGCCAAAAGTATCGCGGACAACATCGATCGATACGAGGTCAAACATTTCATTTTTCCATTCCTCGCACACGGCCTTGGCAGTTTGATCGGCGCGTATATCGCCGCTCTCGTCGCCGCAACTCACAAGATGATCTTCGCTGTGGTGATTGGCGTAGTCCACATGATCGGCGGAATCACCATGGCTTTCTTGATTCCAGCTCCGACATGGTTCATCATCTTGGACCTTGCCGCTGCGTATCTGCCCGCGGCTTGGATCGGCGGAAAGTTAGCTTTTCGCAGAGCGTGAGTCGCAGACAAAATTAAAAAGTTCAGTCGCAAAGTCTGTACTTTGCGCAAAAAAGAACTTGGGGCGAATTGAATCGGGGCGGCCGGATTTGACGACCTTGGGCGCCACAGACGGCGCAGACTGCGTCGCGAGCGAATGACCGCAAGTGCTTTGACTTGCGGGCAGGAGTGAGTGACGCGGGATGAAGCGAGACGCGCGCACGCGCGGATCGCACGCACCGATGAAAAAGCCCAGGCGCAAAGTTCGTACTTTGCGACTGGGCGAAATGAATCGGGGCGGCCGGATTTGAACCGACGACATCCTGCTCCCAAAGCAGGCGCTCTAGCCAAGCTGAGCTACGCCCCGTGAGGGATTATGAGTGTAGCAATCAATTCATCCTGCCGCAGAGAGTCGCAAACCGATTACTCCCGCAATAATCAACAACAAACAAGCAATGCGCGCGACTTTCCTTGACTCCTTGAAGGCGATCATTCCAACTGCGGCAGTTCCGGCAGCGCCGATTCCAGTCCACACCGCGTACGCACTCCCAATTGGAATCACCTTGACGGCGATACTCATCAGAAAAATACTTCCACTCATCGTCACAATAAATCCTGCGATCCACTTCGCCTTGCGAAATCCATCGCTGAATTTCACACACGTCGTTGCCAAAATTTCACAGCACCCTGCTGCGAACAACGCAAGCCATACACCAGTCAACATCGATCACCCGCCCTTTCGTGCATCGCCGAGAGGTGTTGCATCATGATCGTTCACGCCATCGACATCTGGCTCGTACAAAAATTTCAATCCCAGAACTCCCACAACAATCGCACACAGCGACAAGACCCGCCACAACGATGTTGGCTCGTCATAAAGAATCACTCCACAAATCGCTGCGCCCGCAGCGCCGATACCTGCCCAGACTGCATATGCAGTTCCAAGTGGAATATGACGAATCGCACATGCCAACAAAATAAAACTGATGATCATCGCAGAGGCCACTCCGATCGACGGCCACAACTGTGTGAATCCATCGGTGTGCTTCATCGTGACCGCCCACACGATTTCAAAAACTCCAGCGCACAGTAAATAAATCCACGACATCGCTTGATTATGACTTGAAGCGTTCGAGTACGCACTGCATTCTGATCATCGCTTCAGATTCACCTCGATTTACATGGCATTTTCGCGGAGCGACCGCTTCGCTGTTGACTCCAAATGCGATCAGTCGCTGGGAGCAGGTCTGACAAACGCGACTAAAAAAATCCCGGTGCTTCTCGCATAGACGTTCCCACATAAGACTCCAAAAGCGAATTTCTATCATTGAGGGAGGTGGACGATCAACCATTTGCTCGTTTTGCTAACGCCTTGATCTCGCGGAGGAATCGGTCGAGTCCACACGAAAGTCGCGTTGTGCTCGCGGAGTCCGTCGGTACTCGCGATACCAACACATGGCGTGTGGCCTTCGCCAATTTGCCGCAGACGTCGAGCCGATCGAACGCACGTGCTCCAGGATTGGAAGTCAACTTGATCTCAATCACCCATCGCTCACCTGCGCAGTCCAGAACAAGATCCGCTTCGTAGCCATCGCTCGTGCGCAGATACGACGCGCCATGGCGAACACCGAGGGCGTTCAGCACTCCCAGCGCCTGTTCGACAACGAATGCCTCCCAACTCGCACCGATCGCCGGATGCGTGAGTAACGAGTCACCATTCTCGATGCCCAACAGACTGTGCAAAATCCCGCTGTCCCTCCACAATAATTTCGGTGCCTTCACGAGACGCTTGCGCATATTGCCATGAAACACTGGCAGGCGCCGCAACAGAAAAATCCCTTCGAGGTAGTCCGTGTAACTGTTGATCGTCTGATAGGAAAGCCCCATGCTCCGCCCGATTTCTGATGCGTTCCACTGCTGTCCGTTCGTGAGCGCGAGCATTCGGATGAGTCGTATGGTCGTCTGCGGCGTACATGACAACCCAAGATTTGGGAGGTCGCGCTCTGCAAGCAAACGAACATAGTTCGATCCCCACTCCGGAAATGCACGCAGTCGTTGAATGCCGCCATCGGGAAATCCACCACACAGCCAATTGCGATCGAGCATCGGTTGCGCTGAAAGTTCACTCATGAGCAACGGAGTGAGTTCGAGCACGGCCATTCGTCCCGCCAGCGACTCACTCACCGAAGTCATGAGTGCAGGGGCAATCGAACCGAGTAAAAGAAACCGACCATTGCGTCGCCGCTTCGCGTCAATCGCCCCGCGAAGGCGCGGAAAAATCGCTGGCCACGACTGCGCTTCATCGAGAATGACCAACGATCGACCTTCACAGAGTTGATCCCAAGCCATGTCGAGACGGAGGCGGTCACGGTCCTGTTCGAGGTCGTAGTACTCCCCGCCGATCGACTTCGCCAGTGTTGTCTTGCCACACTGGCGCGGACCCACGATGACCGCCGCAGGCCAATGGGCGAGCGACCTTCGGAGCAGCGGCAAGGCGAGGCGCTTGATCATCCTTGCAATATACCATTTGAATTCTATTTTGCAAACATTTCATTCACTTCTT
>CAJCCX010000236.1 GCA_903961015.1 uncultured bacterium | reverse complement strand
TTCACGGACGAACACTATGGATGATTTTCGATATCTCGAAGGCTCACTTTCTTGCGAAGGCGTTTCGATGCGGGACATTGCCAAGTCTGTTGGAACTCCCTGCTATGTCTATTCGAGCGAGACATTTCGTCAACATTTCACGCGCCTTCGTGATGCATTCGCACCGATCAATCCGCTGATTTGTTTTTCAGTCAAATGCTGCTCAAATCTTGCCATTCTGAGGCTGTTGACTGAACTTGGCGCAGGGATGGATGTTGTGTCGGGTGGCGAACTCTTTCGTGCAATAAAAGCTGGTGGCGATCCAAAGAACTTCGTCTATGCCGGAGTCGGAAAGTCCGATGCGGAAATTCGATACGCACTCGAACAGCGGATTGGACTTTTCAATGTCGAAAGCGAAATGGAATTCGAGAATCTTGCTCGCATTGCACAAGAAACTGGCATTCGAACAGGAGCTGCGCTTCGAGTCAATCCCGATGTCGACCCCAAGACGCATCGATACACATCCACTGGAAAGCGTGAGAGCAAATTTGGTGTTGACCTCGAACGTGCCGCGGCTTTTTTCCATTCGTACGGTCGTGATCCATTTGTTTCCCTTCGCGGAATTCACCTCCATATTGGATCGCCGGTGTATACAACTGCGCCATATTTAGAGAGTGTTACGAAAGCGCTCGCGCTCATGGACGAACTCACTGCGGAAGGATCCCAGATTGACACGCTCGATCTCGGCGGCGGATTCGGAGCAGATTATGAAAGCGATCAGTCGCCACTTGCAGAGGAATATGCGAATGCGATTGTTCCATTGCTTCGCGATCGTGTCACCAAAGGATTACGCATCATTTTGGAACCAGGTCGAACAATCGCCGCAAATGCAGGCGTGCTCTTGACCAAGGTCGAATATGTAAAAAAATCTGGTGATCGAAACTTCGCCATTTGTGATGCAGGTATGCACACGCTCTTGCGTCCAAGTCACTATGGGGCATTTCACTTTGTATGGCCGACAGATGTGCCTGCTGCGCTTGTGCCTCCTCGTCGAGCCCGTGAACTTGTATTGCCGGGTCTTGAAAGAACAGAAGTCGTCGGTCCACTGTGCGAAACCGGCGATTTTCTTGCAGAAGATCGCATGCTTCCACCTCTTCATCGCGGAGATTTGTTGGCGGTCTACACCGCAGGTGCATACGGCATGACGATGGCAAGCAGATACAACAGTCACCCGCTTCCCGTTGAAGTCTTAGTGGAAGTTGATCAATTCCGCGTTATTCGCGAGCGTGAGACATACGACGATCTCATACACCACGAGAGCGCATAAGCCCTAGCATTCAGACGAATGGTTGTTCAAGATGAAAAAGGAGTTTGGACCGTCTTGCGAGAGACGATCGCAGCGCATCCCGAAGAAGTCTTCGCTGCGTTGACCACGGAGGCTGGATTGATCCGTTGGTTTCCAGTCGCTGCACAAGTTGATCTTCGTGCTGGTGGATCCATCGTGCTTGGATGGGATCGTAAATTCAAACGAACACTGACGATTGGCATCGAAGAATTTGATGCAGGTGGACGAATCACTTGGCATTGGCCTTCTCGAGTCGATGACAAATTCGTACGCATCGAATGGTCGGTTCATCCATCGGTCGAGAACGGCAGCGAAGTTGTTTTGCGCATGGGACCAATTGGAACTGGACCTGAAGCACTCATGGCAATGGCTGAAGATGCTGAGAGTTGGCGCTGGTATTTATGCAATTTGCGGACGGTCTTCGAAGCGCGTGTTGATATGCGCACGGTTCGTCCGCTGTGATGATTACGCCCAGTAATGCAGGGCGATAACAGCGGAAAGGATGGTTGGCGGCCACGCCCAAGCGCCGGCGGCAAGATCGTCCAAGACGATTCCCCAACCATGCGGTTGCGACTGCAAATCTCCGACATAGCCTGGTTTCCAAACATCAAAGAGTCGAAAGAAAAAGAATCCTGTCGCGCAGACAATCGCAGTGCGGACCAATGCATTTGAATCTCCTGTCGCAATCATCCACCATGGAACTGCGAGCAATGTCACTGCGCATCCCGCTGTTTCATCTGCCACAACTGATGATGGGTCTTTCGCACCGAATGCTTCTTCAGCAAGCTTTCCAAACTTGACGCATGCAATCGTTCCGAACACGACTGTCAATGCCAGCGAGACATCCAGAACCCACCACGGAGCGCCGCTCCACACGATCAATAAAGCAAGAGCGACTGGAGGCAGTGATCCCCATGATCCAGACGCTGGACGAAGAAGTCCCAATCCACCGATTGTCACGGAGAACAGAGCCATTGGAGACAATCCCTTTGGCAAGCGTTGTCCACTGGTCAACGTGTGAATTCCTTTGATTTTCCCTTGAAAAATTGAACGGCACGCATTATCGCAGGAAGAGCGCTTGCAACGGTCACAACGATCATTCCCCACAACATAATTTCTGCGAAGAGATTGAAAGCAGATGATGTTCGTCGCGATTCGATCGCCGCATTTCCAAAACATACGGGCACTGCAACGCACTGCACGAGCATCTTGATCTTGCCTCCCCAATCAGCGCCGAAAGGAGTCCCATCTGCTTCGATTACCGCGCGCACGCTCGTGACAAGAAGTTCGCGACCGATGACCACGACAACCATCCAAGGAAGAACTCCACTTCCTCCAACAAATGGTGGCGATACAAGAAAAACGAGTCCCCCAATGACCAATATCTTGTCGACCACGGGATCGAGAATCCGACCAAATGGAGAGACAACTTTCCATTTTCGGGCGAGATAACCATCTAGAACATCAGTCACCGCGGCGACAATAAAAATCCAAACGGCCCACCAAGCTCGCGATGGATCTTCGCCAGGAGTGCAAGCAACACCAGAAATCACGACAAAAAAGACTACGGAAAGTACAAGCCGTCCAATGGTAATTGTATTTGGAAGGGTCCTTTGAAGGTCGTTCATCAGGCGGCGATAGTACCCCTTGAAAGAAGGTCGTTGCAGGCATTGCGATTCGCCATTATCTTCCCCACTCCCCCCGTCACACGGAAGTGACTGGTTTCGTTTGAGATTGGAGAACTGACGCGCAATGGTGCCCACAATCTTTTATGCCGCGTGTGCGATTGCCGCCGCAGGACTCGCACTGCTGCTCATGCAGAGTGGGAGCAAATTTCGCATGGGCGCGACCATTCTCGGACTTGCTGGAATCGCTTGGATTCTCGTTATTGTTGTCCAAACCATCCCTACGCCTACAAGTGAAATGGGTCCTCTTGGGTTGATGATTCTCTGCGCATTTGTTTCAGTTGCTTCTGCGGTTCGAGTCATTACACATCACCGTCCCGTCTTCTGCGCGCTTTACTTTGTATTAGTAGTTGTCAGTGGAGCCGCGATTTATGTGCTTCTTTCCGCAGAATTTGTTGCGTTTTCGTTGGTCATCGTTTATGCCGGTGCAATTCTCATCACCTATTTGTTTGTGCTGATGCTTGCACAGCAATCCCCTGCTGATATTGGTTCAGCCGATGCAGTGGATTACGACCGAATTGCACGAGAACCTGCTGGCGCAGTGATCGCAGGTTTTGTGTTGATCGCAGTTCTGGGCGGAAGCGTTTTTTCGGTGAGTGAACAAAAAGCAGAATCGATTCTTGATCAGAATCGTGCAATCCGCCAAGGATGGGGCGATCTTTCCATGATGCCAAAGCTGTTGCTCGAACAGGCGCGCAGAACAGATTCAACAGTGACCGCCGTCGTTGCTCGAACAGACGGACAAATGATCGCTGTTCAAACTGATCACTCCGCAATCATTTCTGTCCAGCGTGCAGGCCAAATGACTCCCAGCGATCTGACGCTTGCGCCATCACTTCTCCCTGATAACACTTCACGTGTCGGGATGGCCCTCGTGACTCGATTTCCAGTGAGTTTGGAACTTGCAGGAATCATCCTGTTGATGGCAATGTTTGGTGCGGTTGTGCTTGCGCGCAAGCAGACAGATATTGCTGACGATGATCGTCGTGCGCTCGCAGGGCTGGGAAAAGTTATGGATGGAAACCAGAGCAGTCAGGGAAAGGCGAACCGATGAATCAAGAACTTTCCAGCGGATTCACCATCGCCGCGAATGCTCCTATTGCAGTCGCACTTGCAATCAGCGCATTGCTTTTCGTCATTGGACTTGTTGGGTTCCTCTGCCGACGCAACATGATCATTATGTTTCTCTGCACCGAACTGATGTTCCAAGGTGCTGCACTCGCCATGATCGCGTTCGCTCGATTGCGAATGGATGTTTCTGGACAAGTCTTCGTTATTTTCATTCTCACCGTTGCCGCCGCAGAAGCTGCGCTCGCGCTCGCTCTCGTCGTTCTGCTCTATAGAAAGCGTGAAACATTGAGTGCGGAAGCATGGTCGGATCTTGGCGAATCATGACACAACTCACTTCCATCCCACAAGCAATCATTGCCCCCGAACTTTCGTGGGTCGGACTTGCGCTGCTTCTTCCATTGCTTGCCGCCGTTGCATGCGCTCTCTGCTGCGCTCTGCGTGTGAAAGGCAAGGCTGCTGCAATCATCACGATTCTTGCACTCGCCGCATCATTCGGCATCATTGTCAAGGCATACTTTGCATATACGGGGCCAGTGCAAGTTCCGATTTTTCAGTGGCTCTCTTTCCAATGGGGAACGGGTCAATTCCAATCGTTCACCGCAAATTGCGGGATGTACATCGATACTTTGACGCTCTACTGGATGCTCTTCGTCACAGGACTTGGAACCCTCATCTCCATCTATGCCAGTGAATATATGGAAGGCGATTGTGGCGCGGGATATTCGCGTTTCTTTTTCGGCATCTGCATTTTCCTTTTCTCCATGAGCGCGCTTGTCTTGGGCGACAACCTCATCATGCTCTATTTAGGATGGGAAGGTGTTGGTCTGGCGAGTTATTTGTTGATTGGTTATGACTACGCGCGCCCCGCTGCGGTTGCCGCGGGCAAGAAGGCGTTCATCATGAACCGCATTGGCGATCTTGGACTCGCCCTTGGAATTTTCATGTTGTGGGCAAATTATGGCACGCTTCAATATTCCGAATTGTTCGCAGCGATGAACAAGGGCGGACAAACATCTGTGGACTGGGAACTTTCCGTGATTCCATTCCTGCTGATGCTTGGTGCCTTCGGAAAAAGTGCGCAGATTCCACTCTTCACTTGGCTGCCAGATGCGATGGAAGGTCCAACTCCAGTTTCTGCGCTCATTCATGCAGCGACGATGGTCACAGCAGGTGTCTATCTGATTGCGCGCATGTATCCATTCTTCGAACTTCATCCAGAAGCACTCGCCACTGTTGCGTGGATTGGTGGATTGACCGCGCTACTTGCGGCCACAATCGGCATGGCGCAATACGACATCAAACGAGTCTTCGCATATTCCACAATTTCACAACTGGGTTATATGTTCCTTGGACTTGGAGTCGGAACAACATTTGGCGCGTGCTATCACACGCTGACTCACGCTTTCTTCAAGGCTCTTTTGTTCCTCACAGCTGGCGCAATTATGCACGGATTTGCAGGCCAACTTGATCTTCGAAGATTGAGCGGACTTCGCCACCTCCCCGGTTGGCGAATCGTTTCGTGGACGATGTTGGTTGGATGTTTATGGCTCTCAGCATTCCCATATACCGCAGCGTTCTTTTCCAAGGATGCAATTCTGTTGAAAGCGCTGACGAGTGTTCGCGCAGATTTCCGATTCCTTGGCTGGCTTGGTCTTTTCACTGCAGCGCTCACTGCGTATTACACATTCCGCGTTTGGTTTCGAGTCTGCGCAGGACCACTTCATTTCGAACCGGGTGCTGAAGGACATCATGAACCACATGACACGCATGACAAACATGACACGCATGGAAAACCTGCTCCTGCTTTGGCAGCGAAGTCAACTCACGCATTCCATCCTCATGCGCCCCGCTGGGCAATCAATGGCGTTCTCTTGATTCTTGCTCTTGGAGCTTTGGTTGTTGGAATTCCTGGATACAACGAAACTTTCGCTCACAAAGATAATTGGGCTCAGCAAATGATCGCAGGATCAAGCGCGATGGAAGGCGCTGGTCTTGCCGAGGATCATGGTGCTGAAGTTTCTGAGGCGCACCCCACAGTGCTTGGAATGGATGCGCACACGGGATTGACCGTCGTCGGTTGCACCGCTTCGATTGGTGGCATCCTGGTCGCATGGTATTTCCATTTGCGTTCCCGAAAGTCGGCTGATCAATTGCGCGCCGCGCTCTTGCGACGATGGTGGATTCGTTGGGTTCCAATTTGCATGGAAAACAAGTGGTATGTGGACGAGATCTATCACGCATGCTTCCGCTTGCCAATGTGGCTTGGCGCACAAATTCTTTCTTTCGGAGATCGACATTTCCTTGACGGTGTAATGGTCGACGGATTGGCAAAGCTTCCCGTCGCTGTCGGAAAAATTTTCAAGCCACTCTATGGTGGAGCACTCCAGGGTTATGCAGCAACAATGGCTGGTGGAATTGCGTTGGTTGTCGCGTGGTTAAGTTGGGTTTGGTTGAGGGGGTTCAACTGACATGCTCTTGATTTGGACCAGCATTCTCTTTCCAATTGTTGCGGCATTCGCTGTTGCAATTGGTCCCACCAAGTCCGCAAAGTGGACTGCATTCGCAGGCACATTGGTTTCACTTGGAGCGCTCACACTCTTCGCGTGGAATTTTCCGGCGTGGCATAACGCAGAACATTTTCCAAACACAACTGGACCAAGTTGGATTCCACATGCTGGCATCACATTCTCGGTTGGATTCGATACGGTCTCGTTGTTGCTTGCCCTGCTCAGCGCATTTCTGATGCCGCTGTGTATTGTTGGATCATTCAGTGCAATCACTGAACGAACCAAGGAGTATTACGGTTGGTTCCTCGTGCTTGGATCGTCGATCATCCTCGCATTCGCCGCTCGTGATGCAATACTGTTCTACATCGGTTATGAGTTCACACTTGTGCCGATGACTTTAATCATTGCGATTTATGGCGGAACCGAGCGACGCGTCGCTGCAATCAAAATGTTTCTGTACACATTCTTGGGTTCGATGTTCATGCTTGCAACGCTGCTTTACATAGGTTGGGAGCATCGTCTGGCAGTTGGTGCCTGGGACTTCGATATTGACACGCTCACCAAGACCGCAACGCGTCTGCCAAGTTCCACGCAGTATTGGGTCTTTGCGGCGTTTATGGTTGGATTCGCAGTGAAAGTTCCGCTTTTCCCGCTGCATACATGGCTTCCACTCGCTCATGATCAAGCGCCTACTGCGGGCTCGGTCATCCTTGCATCGGCGATGTTGAAACTTGGAACATATGGAAACTATCGATTCGCTCTGCCGATGGCTCCTGCGGGTGGCGCGGACTTGATGAGTTTCGTTGCCGTGCTTGCGATCATCGCAATCATTTATGCATCGCTGATTTGCTGGGTCCAGACAGACGCAAAAAAGTTGATCGCCTATTCATCCGTTGCCCATCTTGGACTTTGCATGCTTGGACTTTTCGCACTCAATCCAGTAGGCGCAGAAGGTGCAGTCTTCTATATGGTCAACCACGGACTTTCAACTGGTGCCCTCTTCTTGTGCATCGGAATGTTCTATGAGCGTTACCACACGAAGGACACGGATGTTGTTGGTGGTCTTGCAAAGCGAATGCCAGTGTGGGCTTCCTTCATGGTCTTGTTCACGCTGGCCAGTATTGGGCTGCCAGGATTGAACGGATTCATCGGAGAATTCCTCTGCTTGGGCGGAACGTTCATTTCCGAACACGACGGACAAACTGGTTATCCAGGAGTGCTTGGACCGTGGTACGCAGTCGTCGCAGGGCTTGGTCTGATCTTCGCAGCGATGTATTTGCTGATCCTTCTTGGAAAACTTGTTTGGGGTCCGTTGCGCGAACCGCACGATGATGCTGCTCATACAACTTCGGCAATTCGTCTTCCACAAGACCTCTGCTTCCGAGAGATCGCAATCTTGACACCACTTGCTGTCGCTTGCATTTGGCTTGGAGTCCAACCAAAGCCGATGCTTGATGCAATCGCTCCGTGTGCGGAAAGAATGCTGGCGAATTATCCCAAGGAAGTCGAAAGATACATGTCACAGTCTGCTGGCACTCCGCTGGCATCCATCAATGGCAAGACCAACGAATCGAGAGGCGAATGATCGAAGCTATGTCACCACGCTTGATTCTTCTTGCTCCAGAGATGATTCTCTTTGTCGCTGCGGTCACCGTAGCAATCTTAGGACTCTCGAAGAATCACGGAATTCGTGCATCTCTGCCATTTATCACTTGCGCTGCATTGATCGCTTCGATCGCCGCAGTGCCGCTGACTTGGACCAATGAGAATTCGCAAGCAGCCAACTTGCTGTTGCCGACGCTTGGAAGATTCGTCAAGCCACTCTTGGCTGGAGTCGGCGTATTGCTCGTTCTACTTTCGGTCGGTTCTGTCGATCGCCGAATGGAAGAATCTGTCGCAAGAGGTCGAATGGCGTTCGATCCGCAACGCGTCGTGCGTGGCGAGTTCTATGCATTTTTTCTGCTCAGCATTATGGGCGCGATGCTTTTGTGCAATGCGCAAGACTTGATTTGGCTTTTCCTCGCCATTGAATTGGTCTCTCTCCCCACCTACATCATGGTCGCCATCGGCGGTTCAGGAAATCGAAATCAAGAAGCTGCCGTTAAATATTTCTTTCTCGGAGCAATGAGCACCGCAGTCTTCTTGTACGGCTTCGCGCTCTTGTATGGCTCGACGGGTTCGCTGCAGTTCTTGGAAATTCGAAATGCCTTAGCAACTCAATCTGCCGGCAGCGGGATTGACACGCTGGCAACCATTGGAATTGTTCTGATTCTCTTGGGACTTTGCTTCAAGATCACCGCGGTTCCGATGCAGTTTTATGCTCCAGACGTCTATGAAGGCGCGCCAACGCACGTCACTGCATTCTTGGCATTTGTCCCAAAAACTGCAGGATTCACAGCAATGGTGCTCATCTTGACATGTGTTGGATGGAGTGGTCACACACTGATTGATACAGATGGAATTCGAATTCCATACACCGGTTTGCCAACACCTATCGCAGCGATTTTATGGATGATCGCAATACTCACGATGACTCTTGGAAACATCGGAGCCCTCTTGCAGTCATCTGTGAAGCGAATGTTGGCGTATAGCTCCGTTGCACACTCTGGATATTTGATCCTTGGATTGATCGCAGGTGCAACGGCTGGTATCGAAGCGCTCTTTTTCTATCTCCTTGCATATGGCGTGATGACCACTGCATCATTCGCTGCGCTGGCAGCAATTGAACGCCGTGGCGAAGAAATCAATTCCTTCTCCGATCTTGCTGGGCTGCGATTGCGACATCCAGTCATGGCATGGATGCTTGCGATCTCTGCAGCATCACTGGTTGGAATGCCGCCGTTCATTGGATTTTTCGGCAAGATATATCTCTTTATTGCCGCATTCGAAGCGGATCAGTTTGGATTGGTTCTTGCCGCGGTGCTCAATAGTGCAATCAGTGGCTTGTACTACTTGAAGTTGGCAATCGTTCCTTTGGTTGCTCCACCATCGGCGCGATCCGAAGAGGTGACATCTGTTCCAAGTCGCTGGCCGTTTATCGCTGCAGTTGTTTGCGGAGTCGGAACAATATTTTTGTCGGCGATTGCTGGACCATTGGTTGGGGCGGCAAAAAGTTCTGCGCAAGCTTCTCCGATTGTTCTGACTGCATCGCAAGCCGCGGTGCCCACAGCCTCGACGCATTGATATCATCCGAATTCACGCGACCATAGCTCAATTGGATAGAGCACGAGCCTACGAAGCTCGGGGTTGCAGGTTCAAGTCCTGCTGGTCGCGCTACTTTTTCTTCTCGAATCCGCAGGAGTCACCGTGGCGACCAATCAAGAATGTGCGAATGTCTTTTCGCAGATCGCAGATCTACTCGAGATCACTGGTGCAAATGGCTTCAAGGTGAATGCCTACCGCAAAGCGGCAAGATCGTGCGAGAATGAATCACGAGATCTCGGTCAGCTCGCACGTGAATCTCCAACTGAGCTGCGCAAGGTCGAAGGAATCGGCGAGAGCACTGCTGCAAAGATCGTCGAATTGGAAACTATTGGAAAAGTTGCTGAACTCGAAGCACTTCGGAGCAAAGTTCCTCCAGGATTGCCTGTGCTTCTCACCTTGCAGGGCGTTGGTCCAAAGTCTGTAAAACTTCTGTGGGATTCAGCCAAAGTCACCAACATCGATGATTTGCGCGCTGCGATTGCAAGTGGTGCCCTGCTTACCGTCGAGCGCATGGGCGAGAAAACAATTGCAAATCTTCGTGATGCGGTCGCTGCGCATGATGCAGCTGGCGCAGGTCCTGTTCGTTATCGATTGGGCGAAGCCATACCAGTCGCTGAATCGATGCTGAAAATCCTACGCGCGGCCCACGGCACTGTCCGTGTCGCATTCGCGGGCAGCGCTCGACGCGGACGAGAGACCGTGGGCGATCTCGACCTTCTCGTTTCAAGCGAAGATCCCGCAGCAGCGAAGGCCGCGTTCTTGAATTGTGCAGGAATTGGAAAAGTTCTTGCGCAAGGCGACACAAAATGCGCAGTGCAATTAGCAACTGGAATACAAGTCGATCTTCGCATAGTGAAAGACAACGCATTTGGCGCAGCGTTGATGTACTTCACTGGCAGCGTTGACCACAATATTTTTCTGCGAGAACGAGCGATTGCACGCGGAATGCGACTGAATGAATATGGTCTTTTTCGCGTGCCGAAAGAAAACTCAGAAGGCGCGGATCTTTCGCTTGTCGCAGCTGAGACCGAGGAGTCGATCTATCGCGCACTGGAACTTCCCTACTGCCCACCAGAATTGCGCGAGATGCACTGTTCGGATTTGACGAAACCGTCACCGACATTGATCGAACTTGCTGACATCAAAGCAGAACTCCATTCACATACAACAGCCAGTGATGGCGATATGAGCATCATTGAACTCGCATCACTTGCGAAGGCACGAGGTTTTCACACCGTCGCTGTGACCGATCACAGTCGAGCGAGCGCGCAAGCGAATGGACTCTCGGTCGAGCGATTACTGAAGCACATTGACGCGATTCGTGAAGCAGAAGCAAAACTTGGAGGCATACGAATTCTCGCTGGCAGTGAAGTCGACATCATGGCAGACGGTCGATTGGATTATGAGGATGATGTTCTTGCGAAATTGGATGTCGTTGTAGCCAGCCCGCATACCGCTCTCAAGCAAGCACCTCAAGCTGCAACCGATCGACTCCTCCGCGCAATTCGCCATCCACTTGTTCATATTCTCGGGCATCCAACGGGCCGAATCATTCAAGGCCGCGAGGGTCTCGCTCCCGATATGGAATTGCTTTGTCGAACAGCAAAGGAATGCGGCACTGCGATGGAGATCAACTGCCACTGGTCGCGGCTTGACTTACGCGATCAGCATGTCCGCATCGCCGTTGCATCTGGTTGCATGATTGCCATCGATTGCGATATTCACTCCCTAGGCGATGCCGACAATCTTCGTTATGGCATCGCAACCGCTCGTCGTGGCGGGCTCACTGCTGCGGGATGCGTCAACACTTTGTCCGCAGCAAATCTGCATGAATGGCTGTTCAGTAAGCGTTCCTCACTTCGATCATAAGTTCCTACGCTAGGATCAGGCTTCGATGTTTGAATCACTCACAGAGAATCTCTCGGGCGCACTTCGAAACCTGACCGGACGAGGTCGCATTTCCGAATCGAATGTTCGTGAGGCGATGGGCACGATTGAAACTGCGCTACTCGAAGCAGATGTCAATCGTGAAATCGTAAAAACTTTCTGCGCTGATGTTCTTCAGGATGCGCTTGGTGCTGAAGTGCTACGAAGTCTTCGACCCGATGAACAGATGATCGGCATCGTTCACAAGCGCCTCGTTGCATTGATGGGCACAAGCACATCGCGACTTTCATTTGTAGAACCTGGGCCAACTGTTCTGATGCTTTGCGGATTGCAAGGCGCCGGGAAAACCACCACCTGCGGCAAACTGGCTGCTTGGATTGGCCGTCGCGGTAAAAGCGTTCTGGTCGCAGCGTGCGATTTACAGCGCCCCGCTGCAGTGGATCAGCTGCGAATTGTTGTCGAAGGTGCTGCAAGTGCTGCAGGCGGCAGTCGCATCGCATTCCACGGCGAGCCAGATCAATGCGCAGATCAGCCCGGAGCAAAGCCCGGCAGCGCGGTTGGTGTTGCGAAGCGTGCGCTGCTGAAAGCCCGTGCAGAGCGCTTCGATGTGTTGATCATTGATACAGCAGGACGACTGCATATCGACGATGCATTAATGCGAGAACTGGAATCTGTTGATAGTGCAATCGAAGCGCATGAGATTCTTCTGGTCGTTGATTCGATGACTGGACAAGATGCGGTCAACAGCGCGAAAGCTTTTCATCAGCGTTTGAACATTGATGGCGTCATCCTGACCAAACTCGATTCTGACACGCGCGGCGGCGCGGCACTTTCAGTGCGGCAAGTCACAGGCGCTCCAATCAAATTTGTAGGCGTCAGCGAACACTGGGATGGACTCGATGAATTTGATCCCGAAAGAATGGCTGGACGAATCTTGGGGATGGGCGATGTTGTCTCGCTCGTTGAAAAGGTTCAAGGCCAGGTCGATGAAAAAGAAGCAGAGAAACTTGCGGAAAAGATGTCGCGTGGTCAGTTGGACATGGATGATTTCCTGAGTCAACTGAAGTCAATTCGACGCATGGGACCGCTGAAACAGATTCTTGGACTTCTTCCTGGGGTCGGTTCCATGATGAAGGATGTTGACATCGACGAAAAGCAATTTGATCGAATCGAAGGAATGATTCGTTCGATGACCAAGAAAGAGCGAGCCACGCCGACACTCATTGATCGCAGTCGCGTCAAACGCATTGCCGCTGGCAGCGGAACCAATGCTGTCGAAGTTGGTCGACTGACAAAGCAATTCGAGATGATGCAGAAGATGATGAAGCAAATGAGCGGTGGCGGAATGATGGGCAAGATGAATGCGATGCGCGAGATGGCCGCAGGCGGCGGAATGCCCAATATGTCTGGCGCATCCGGTGCCCGCCCCGATGCAGCGAAGAGCAAATTCAAGCAACGCCCCAAAAGATAATTCGGTAGGCGATAAATCAGCAGGCGATCATTCAGCATGCCAATTCAGTCAGTTCGGATTCAGAAAAAGGAATCTAACTCAGAGCCCGCTTTTATCTATAGCCTCGATCAAGCGGCAATGGATCGGAAGATTTTCCCGCAGCCCAATTCCTCAGCGAAGGCATGATCGTTTCACGAATCAAGATCTTTGCGCATGCTGCGACTGGGATCGCCAGCAACATTCCATACAGACCAGCAACACTTGCGCCTGCGAGTACCGCAACAAAGATTGAGACTGGTCCAAGATTGGTCGCACGGCCAGCAAAGACTGGCGTCAGGAGGTATCCCTCGATTGACTGCACGATTGTAAAGACGAGTGGCGGTCCACCGACGATCCAATACCACGCCATACGATCTGCTTCTGGAATCGTCAGTTGGTTTGCAGCCAAGAGTGCGATCGCAGGAATGATCACGACCAATCCAAGATATGGAACGATCGAAAGAATTCCTGCGAGTAAGCCAAGAGTCAATGCGTATGGCACGCCATTGATCCACCAACCTCCAGCGAACATAACGCCCATTCCAGCAGCGATCAGAATTCTTCCGCGGACAAAGCCTGCGACTGCCGCATCCATTTCGCCCGCCAAGTGAAAGATCTTCTCTTTGCGGGAAGCTGGAACAAGGCTCCCAAGGAATTTCACTGCAGTTGGAAACTCAACGCTGAAGAACCAGAAATAAAACGGGATAAGAACTGCAGCGAAAAGCATGCTGGAAAAATCAAGGATTTTCCATAGTGCTGACTGTGCTGTGGGACTTAGAAGCGCCTGAGTGATTGAAGTTGGAGATGAATCTTGCAAGTCTGCGGCTGGGTCAGGTTGAACAACGATCGGTTCTGTGACTGCCGTCACAAGATCTGCAGGCTTCGCAGAGGACGCTGGAGGAGTCGATTCTGAAGCGGTTACAGCAGGCGGTACTGACGTTGATTTGTCATTGATCCATGTGCGCACTCTGCCAATTTCACTTCGATACTGGGAAGGAAGAACCTCTTCGAATCGATTGATCCATTGATCGAAGCGCCCTGCTCTTGCGCTCGCTACGAATTCAGATGCCTGATAGACGATTGTTGGAATGAAAAGCAATCCAGCGAGGACAACTCCCAATCCTGCAGAAGCCAGGATCGCACTCACAGCGACTGGTCGCGACATTTTCAAGACGCGGCAGAGCCAATCCACTAAAGGCTCGACCAAATACGCGAGCGTAAAAGCAAGCAGCAATGGAGTGGTCACAAACCGAAGCGCATATCCCGCCCATATTGCGCCGAAGATGACTGCGATGACAAGGAGATCTCGAAATGCTTGCACTTGCCAAATATGCAAACGTGCAAAGTTTGTGTTCTCAGACTCAGTTGTTAGTTTCTGCGGATCTTGGTCCATCAATAATCTCTTAACTTTATTCTTGCCTCTACCCTTTATTTCCCATGATGTGTTTGCGCAGTCTGTCTTGTGCAAACACTTCGGCAAAGTCATAGACAGATCGAAAGTCCTCAATCGAATCATTTGGTGATTTGCGAAAGATCCCCAGATCAATCAATGTGAAGACGATCCTGCCGAAGTCGTCGGTGCGCTGCACGTTCCAACGTTGCAGGACAACGGGAGCCATCATTCCGTATTGCTCAATGGCGAATTCCAAGAGACCCATACAAAGTTGCTGGCCACTGAGGTGTCGGTCATCAGGAGAAAGTTGGCTGGGATCCGACAATGCAGCCTTTGCCGTATGCCCAAACCCAGTCTGGACAAAGTGCAACGCCTGAACTGGATAGGGTCCAGCAGCGGCCCGAATCGTGGCCAAATCCAATTCTGGTTTCTCCTTCGAAGGCATGTTTACAGTTTATCGGAAATCTGCCTGAAAATATGCACAATTCATAATGATGGATTGCGCCTCGACCACCTTCTAGGGGTGAGCACTGCCGACAGATGTTTGCAAACGTTGGTCTCCCCTCTTGCTTCGAGTGCAAAATGACAAATTCAAAATATTTTTTACTTTACCCCCTTCCCAAATGTGACAATGTCACGCTACACTTTTACTCAACACGGAGGTTACTACTATGAACGCATTGGAAGCGTCGTTTCGAACCACACTCATCGGACTTGTTGCTGTTGCTAGTGTTGGTTGCGTCCCACAAGAAAAATACAACGATCTCGATTTGGCTTATCGTTCTCAGCAGCAACAACTGCTACGAACGCAAGGCGATCTCGAGACCACTCGAGCGAATGAATCGAGATTGAGATCTCAGTTGGCACAGTCAGCAGGAGATCTTCTTACTCTCGAAGCGCTGCGAAAAGGCCAGAATGTCGATGTCGACAAGCTGCTCGCAGATTACGAATCGCTCTTGAAGAAAGTTGGCAATATGAATGGCGGTCCACTTCCAGCCGAAGTGAATGCCGCTCTTGCTGCCCTTGCTGCTCAATATCCTGATGTATTGCAGTTTGATGAAAAGCGTGGCATGATTCGCTTTGCTGCAGACTTCACATTCGATCCAGGTTCAGTTGGATTGAAAGCAAGTGCGCTTTCAGTACTTTCTCAACTTGCAACGATTCTCAATTCGAATGCGGCAAATCCATTTGAAGTCGTTGTCGTTGGCCACACAGATAATGTTCCGATCAAAAAGTCTGCGGCTCAGAATCCAACCAACATGCACTTGTCCGCTCATCGCGCAATTGCCGTGCGAGACGCTCTGCATAAAGATGGCGTTCAAGCATCGCGCTTCCTCATTGCTGGTTATGGCGAATTCCGTCCCACGGTCCCAAATGGTCCAAATGGCGCAGCTCAAAACCGCCGCGTTGATGTGTATCTAATGCCTTACTTTGTGGCGATGTCCAGCGATATGTCACCTGCAGTTGGAATGCCCGCAGGTTCTGCCCCGGGTTCTTCTCCGGCTTCTGCCCCGGCTGCTGCACCCACGAAGGCCGACGACGAACCAACGAAATAAGTCGCAGGCTTTTTAGATTCTCAGAATGCTTCCCAAGGGATCGCACGGAAAACCCGTGAGATCCCTTTTTTCTTTGTTCGCTCCCTATAAAAACCATAAAGATTGCACGGCAAATCTTTGGAATGTGTGAATAACTCATAATCTCAAAGATTTTATTTGAAATATCGTAATCTGGGATTACAATCAAATTGTCTATCCCTGTTTCACCGCTCTAACTCTGCTTCAACAACGACTTTATGGAGAAAGAAATGACCACCCGATCCACTCGGCTATTGACCAACCTTTGCGCACTTTCCTTTTCAATTGCCTTGGGTTCAAGCGCCTTTGCGGTTGATCCAGTGATCAACGAAATCCGAGTGGACCAACCTGGCATTGATTTGAGCGAATACATCGAGTTCAAAGGCACGCCTGGTGCCTCGCTTGCAGGCTTGACACTTGTCGTGATTGGTGACAACGACGCTGCATCACCTCCAAGCCAAAATGGAACTATCGAAGCAGTTGTTGCGCTCTCTGGAAATTTCTCTTCGACTGGATTCTTTGTTCTTGCTGAATCCACATTTCAATTTGGAACGCCTGATCAAGTCGCAATTCTCAACTTCGAAAATCCAGACGATGTCACATTCCTCCTGGTGAGCGATTTTACCGGATTCGATGGACAGGACCTCGACACAAACAAAGATGGTGTCCTCGATGTACAGCCATGGACTACAATCATTAGTTCAGTTGCATTGGTTCAAGTTGCAACGCCAGATGGAACCACAGCAGACTTCGTCTATTCGGCGACTCGAGTTGGCCCAGACGGAAGCACATCACCGGCACAGATTTGGCTTTGCGCTGACAGTAATACTTGGCGAATTGGATCTTCAGATACGACCTTAGGAACAGATTCCCCAGGCGCAGAAAATCCGACTTGCGGCAGTGGCGTTGCAATTCGACTTTCGGAAATCCGAATTGATCAGCCTGGAACAGACAACGATGAGTATTTCGAAATTCAGGGACCAGCTGGATTCAACATGAATGGTTTCGCGGTCGTCGTCGTGGGCGACGATGCGTTGACAACTCACTTAGATGTTTCTGGTGTAATCGAAAGCATCACGCCCCTCGATGGCGCGATCATTCCCGCTGATGGTTATCTCTTGGTCGCAAAGTCCACGATGACAATTGCAGTTCCGGACTTCATCGTTGCAGCCACTGCAATGAACTTTGAAAACAGCGACAATGTTACTTTCTTGTTGGTCTCTGGTTCCACTGGAGTACTGAATCAAGATTTGGATACCGACGCGAATTGCGTGTTTGATGTCAATCCTTGGACAGCAATCATTGATTCTGTTTCGCTGACTGGTTTGGACACGACTTGCATCTATTCCAGTTCAGTTGCTGGACCCGATGGCAATTTCACCACTGGTCACGCCTTCCGCTGCTTCTCAGACGGAATTTGGTCTGTTGGAGCATTCGACCAACTTGCTGGTGGAGATACCCCCGGCGCACAAAATCGTGCATGTGGTCTTGGACCAGTTCTGGAGTGCGGCGAAGCCACCGCTGGTGATTGCAACACTGCGCACGCAAACCGTTACTGCTCCGATTCAGTCTGCTGCGCACTTGTGTGCACGACACAACCAACTTGTTGCACGATTGCTTGGGATGCAGCATGTGCTGCAGCTGCAAGTACGAGTTGTGGACAAACCGGAAGTTCATCCTGCGTGAAAGGCGTGGTGGCTTTCAGTGAGATTCGCATAGATCAAACAGGAGCAGACACTGATGAATGGGTTGAACTTGTCGGAGCTCCTGGAACAAGCCTCAACGACATTACGATGATTGTGATAGGCGATGGAACCGCTTTAGCAGCGAGCGGCGTAATCGAAGCAGTCGTAAGTCTTGCTGGCAAGACCATCCCTGCAGACGGTCACTTTGCAATGTCTGAGTCAACATTCACCCAAGGAATTGCTGCAATCGATTATGTCTTGCCGGGCGCAAATCCTCTGAACTTTGAGAACAGTGACAATGTGACCTTTATGCTCGTTCGTAATTTCAGTGGCGTAGACGCAGCAGATTTAGACTCTGATGACAACGGCGTCTTCAATACAGTCGTTCCATGGACTGAGGTCGTCGACACAATTGCATTGATCAAGACGACCACCGTGCCACCGACTGGAACCGAGTGGTTTTACGGAGCAAATACAATTGGACCAGATGGAACATTTCTTCCAGGTCATATCTGGCGCTGCGAAGACACCGGATGTTGGAACATCGGTAGATTCGACCTTCTTGTTGACCCAACTGATACTCCTGGAGTTGCGAATTTGAACTGCGGCGCAGTATGTGCGGGTGATTACAACCAAGACGGTCTTCGAAATGGCTCTGACTTGGCAACACTTCTCTCGGCTTGGGGTACCCAAGGCGGAGATATCACCGGTGACGGAACGACATCTGGTGCCGATCTCACTGCTCTGCTCAGCGGTTGGGGTGCCTGCCCATAAGTTCATTTTCGATCAATACACTCACCCCTCAGTCGAAAGACTGGGGGGTTTTTATTTGTCCTTCCATAGTTTTACAATCGAATGAAAAGTGTTCATTCCTCAATTGGTCGCCCCTGATACCGTATTGATGTGCCCGCTGCAGTTCAAGAAATTTCGCGATTTGGTTGGCTCGTCTATGACTCTGTGACTGAGTTTGGAAAGTTTGTCAAATTCGTATCGGATGTTTTGGTTCGCTTCGCAGCCCATCCGATGCGATGTCTGAAGTGGATTTTGCTTGGGCCGCAATTTTATTCTATCGGAGTTGCAAGCATCCCCGTCGTGGCAATCACGGGTGCATTCATCGGAATGATTCTTGCACTCGAAGGATACGAACAGTTTGCATCATTCGGGCAAGAGTCCAGACTTGGAAGCGTGATCAATCTTTCTGTGACCAAGCAGATTGGCCCAGTTCTTGCAGCGGTGATGGTTGCAGGTCGCGTTGGCTGCGCGCTCGCCGCAGAACTTGGAACAATGGCAGTAACTGAACAACTTGATGCAATGCGAGCAATGGATGCTGATCCTCTTCGCATCTTGGTTGCACCTCGTGTCGTTGCATGCATCATCATGACACCCCTGTTGACCATTTATTCCGATCTGCTTGGAGCATGGGGTGCCTGGTTCATTACTGTGCAAATCCACGGAGTTTCGAGTGAAAATTATTGGTACTTCACTGCTCAAGCCATTGATTGGTGGGATCCGACTTCGGGGTTGCTCAAGTCAGTTGCATTTGGAGCTGCGATTGGATTCATTTCTTGTTTCAAAGGATTCACCTGTTCAGCGGGCGCTGCGGGTGTCGGTCGAGCAGCAACAAATGCATTCGTTGCAAGTTTCTTGGCGATCGTGTTGATCAATTTGGTGTTGGCGCAATTCTTTGGAACTTTCTACGAACTTGTGACAGGTCGAGTCTCAGGCTTGTTGCCATGAGAAAGTGGATGGTGATGGTGTGTGTGATCGTCACCATGTTTGCATTTTCTCCGCTGGATCCACAGGCTCCACTGACAGATCAGTCAATTGTTGAAACTGGAATCACTCCTCCACCAGATGGTCGACCACCAACTGGTGCACTGCAGCGAACCGATTCTCGCAAGTGGGAAATCACGCTGAACATAGATCTGCCGCTGTTTCATAAAAATGACGCAGTATCCGAATCAATTATTTTCCCAGTAAGCATTCTTGATACCTGGTGGCGGGTCGATCCGCGTTCATTTCGAGCGAAGGTCTCTGTCGATTTGTTCCCAGTTGCTGATGCCTCTGCAAATCTCACTGTGAATCAAAGTAGATCTGGAGATTCAAGGGTTGAGATTCCGATTCCAAACTTCGTTGATTTTCGTTTGCGCACGGAACTGACTTGGGTTGTCGAGACATGGTCTTGTCAATTGGACGAGATTGCTGCGGCGAAAGAATTGATGCCTGCAGCATGGCCTGAGGAAGTGCAAAGATGGCGTCTTGCCAGTCCAGGGATCGATCCGCAAGATCCACAAATTCAGGAGTTACGTCGGCAGATTCTGCAGCGTATTTCTGCGGATACGCCACCGATTTATGCTGCGAAAGAGATTATTCGAACTGGGAGTCGATCTCTAAAAAGTGGTAATCATAAAGAAGGAAATTCATTTGGCATCTGGTCGCGAGGTCTGGAGATGCGTGGAAGTTCTCAGGCACTTGCCACTGAAATCGGAAGCGAATCAGATGTCGCGTGCATTTGTGTCGCACTTCTTAGGTCGATGGGATTCCCTGCTCGGCCGGTGATCGGATTGGTTGATCGAAGCAAGCGTTCAGCAACTTCTCTTTCAAACAAGAAACTTGGAATGTGGGGCGAGGTCTATCTGCCCAATTGCGGATGGGTTCCATTCGACAGTGATTGGATTCGTGGTGGTGTCTCGGCAGCGAACAGACTCGATCAGCCATGGACTGGATTCGGTAGTGATAGTGAATTCAATGAACGTGTTCCGATCACACATGAATTAGACATTTATCAAACGAAGGCCGCAGATGGAAATCGAATTGCTTCATTTCTCGCACTCTGCCGATTAAAAACGAAATTGGATCAGCCAGGACAAGGTCCTACTGACATTCTTGTTCAGACTTCGTTAATCAGCCGTGGGCGGGGACAACGATGATCCAAAGATGCACATTCAGCGCGAAGGTTCCAGCAGATCACGCGTAATGCTGGCGATTGTTGGACAACCAGAGAGCGCCATCACGCGATCGAAATCTTGGGCAAGAATTTCGATCACTCGTTTCACGCCATTTTCTCCTCCAGCTGCAAGTCCCCACAGAATCGGTCTCCCAATTTGAACAGCTGTAGCGCCAAGCGCTAAAGCCTTCAGGATGTCTCCGCCGTGACGAATCCCACCATCGACGAGAACCGGAACGCGACTTGCAACCGCTTGCGCAATGCGCGGCAATGACTCGGCAGTCGGTGGTGCG
>CAJCCX010000235.1 GCA_903961015.1 uncultured bacterium | reverse complement strand
CCAGACAGAATAAGCACGAGCGAAAAGATCGAAAAATCCCAAGCGCGAAGATATGGCGCAAAGAGATCAGATCGCTTGGGTGACTCGTTTCGAATCGCACGCAATCCGATGAGCCCGGCTCCATACGAAATAGGAAGAGCGACCAAAAGAAAAATCGCAACGCTGAGAAAAACATTCGAGATCGCCCCGCTCATCAAACCAGAAAGTTCTGTGATGGATTGCTCGCCAGAAAGATCAATTCCTTTGGTTGGATCCGCCAAAAGATCTGCGAATGCAGCGTAAATTGCCATGAACGCTGGAACACCAGTCATGATCGCGGTGAGCACACCAGACCAAATCAGCGCAGCGCTCGGTCGAACGAGCACGCCACCAATTCGATCTTGAATTTCACGAAGGAGCGTCGGTGGGTGGGTTGGCAAATTGATTGTTGTATTGATCTGTGAATCCATCTCTATTCAGCAACATGTTGTACGCCAATCCATACATCGTCAATGCGAGTGGATAGCCCAGGCCGATCACAGGAAGACAGCAAGCAAAAAGAGTCGCAAGCGTCATGACTCCGATCGTGATGAAAAGTCCTAGAAGCGAAAGTGCGCGACCCCGCGTCATCTTCCACGACATTTCAATGCAGGCAAGTGGGCCACGCGCAGAGATGGATTCATCGACAGCCACAAGCAACGAAAAGGATGTTCGTAGACCGATCCAATACATCACAATGATGCAAACAAAAGTCCAAGCACCAGCGCCAAGAAGAGCGGCCTTGGAAAAACTATCAAAGTCCTGTTGTTGAACGCCATCTTTAAACACTTCAAATCCCACACCAAAGAAAATGATGGCTCCGCCGACGGCCAGTGCAAGTATGACGGGTATCAAGGCCAAGATGTACATCAACACAACGACGCCCAAGACTGTTGGAAAACGGCGATACCCACGCAGAATGTCCCCAATCATCGGAGTCTGTCCTCGCGCGGCGCGTAAGCCCATCCAAATCAGTCCTGCGAGAAGGGGAAGAAGAACAAAAATCGAATAGATCAAAATGAAACATCCAATCCCTCCAGAGATTGCCGACCATGCCGGCTGGTCCGGATTTTTCTGCTGGCCAAAGAGCAGTCCATTCTGAGCGAGATTGCTGATTTGAGTTGGAATGCTCGCAACTAAATAAATTACGACGCCCGCTGTCAGCATCAGCCAAGACTTCTTGTACATCCCCCAGCTTTGACCCCAGACATTTGTGAATGAATATTCCATGGTGTTTTGCAGAATTTTTTACTGAACGGTCGTGCTTTCAATCGCCGCAGGCTTGACCGGTTTTTCTAATTTCGCGGCCCAAAGAATGCCTTGTTTCATGTGTGCACGAAAGAGTGGATCCGCGAACGATTCTATTGTGTGGCCTCCCGCGGTGTACCAACATCGTCCAGTTTTCATGTTGCGCCACCACATACAAGGATGATCGCCATCCATACAGCCCCCTTCGAATGTCGATTCGTCCAATCGTGCAAGTACATGAATACCATCAACTTTGCGCGGATTTCGCTTGAATCGATACCACTCGTCGGTGCGTTGCCACTGCTCTGACAACATTTCGGTTGAAGGGTGTGTGCGATCTTCGACGATCACGGTTGCTTGTTGAATCGCTGGATGACCGGCAAAATGTGCGCCGATCATTTCGTCATACCACGGCCAATCATGCTCGGTATCACTTGCCGCGTGGATGCCCGCAAAGCCGCCGCCAGATTCAATGAATTCTTGAAAGGCTGCCTGTTGTTCATCATTCAACACATCGCCTGTGGTTGAAAGAAATACAACGGCTCGATATTTCGCGAGGTTGTCCTTTGTGAAGAGCGCACT
>CAJCCX010000234.1 GCA_903961015.1 uncultured bacterium | reverse complement strand
GGTCAAAGCGATCGCGGCGCACTAGTACGAATCCCGATGTATAAGCCAAAGAAGGAAAACTCAACACGTATCGAATTTCGTTCACCGGATACTGCCTGTAATCCATACCTTGCTTATGCAGTTATGTTGGCAGCTGGCTTAAAGGGCATTGAAGAGAAGTATGTTTTAAGTGATTCCAAGGATGCTGTTGCTTTACCTTCAAATCTGAATGAAGCAATTACAGCGATGGAAAATAGTGAATTAGTGCGCGAAACCTTGGGAGAGCATGTATTTGAGTATGTACTGCGATGATCGCAATGTGCGATATGACAAATGCATTTCGCCCAACATGATGCCAACGCGTTGCCATGAGTATCGCAAGCGCCGGCATTGCTTCGAGCAGATATCGACCCGACCTCTGCGCAGGAATGCAGAAGACAATAAAAATCGCAAAGACCCAAATCCAAAGGAGTCGCTCTTCGGTGATGAGTTTGCTTCGATGCTTCCAACATTCGACGCAGACACCAAAGAGCGGGAATGCAAGCAAACCAGCATTGACAAACCAACTTCCTACAAGTGTCCACACACTGTTTCCGCCCCAGAAAAAACCTTGGAACCAAGCAGTGACACCACCAGCCATCTTGCCAACATTTTCGCCCATCACAAAGTTGCGCCAGATCAATTGAGGTTCTGGATCGAAAACAAACCAAAGCGAAAACATTCCAAGAGCAACAATCGTTGTCCAAAGAAGTCCAGGCAGGGATCGTCGCAAGAAGATCCCCCACTTCCATTCATGCAAGTGCAGATGCCACCATGCAAGTCCAAATCCAATTGGAAGCAACTGTGCGAAACTTTTTGTCAGCAGAGCCATTCCCGCAAGCAAGCCGATGATCGTCGGAAAAAGAAAGCGCGAGTCGAATGACTTTGGTTTCCACCAAAGCATCGTGAAGAAGCATGAAAAAACCCAAAATGTTTCCGGCGGATTTGTCAGATATGGCCGGCCATATCGATAGGTGCTGAAGAATGCGAGATAGAACATCGCAGCAAGAATTCCGCTGAAAACATTGCGCTGTGTCAGTCGCCAACCTAAGAGACCGCACATGATTGCTGTGGAGAATGTCCAGACGATGCTCGGCCATCTCAGCGCGACGAGATTCCAATCTTGACCCCAATCGGTTGAGATGATTCCCTGCCAGAACAAAAGCGGCGGCTTTGTATTGGTCATCGCAGCCATATCACTTTGCAGCGGCAACCAATGATCGCCGGCGATGATCGAACGAGTGATCTGTATGTAGACCATCTCATCGCCATTGCGCAAGATGCTCACCGCACCCAAGCCGTGTAAGAATGTGCAGAGACCAAGCAATAGGCCGCTGATAAGCAGAGGTAGAGCGACGCGCGCTTGTTCGAGCCGCTCCGCTTCTGGATCGATCCCTTCGATGCGAACATGGCGGAATGTCCAGAGATCCGTCAAGATGAAATTGATCACGCATGCGACTGCGATACCCGCGAGATTGGCTGGCAGATATGGAATCCACCGCACCAACACATTGGTGATCGCAACCTGCACGAGTATTCCAGCCCAATTCGCAGTGGCATACTGCAAATATTGATGGGTGAGTGGAAGGTTGCGAGTGCGATCACGATCCTTCCAAGTCCACTTGCGATTCCAATAAAAATTGTTGGTCATCCCAAAAACGATGCCAGTGAACATTGCCAAATTCAGTCGTAGAGAAAGATTTTCGACGCCAACATAAAGTTTTTCTTGGCAAATCCAAATAACCAACTGATTGATTGCGACTCCACTCACTCCAACAAGACCAAATTGGAAAAATCTGTGTCGCTGTCGCCAACCCCATGCAATCACAGAGAAGACCGATCGAAAAAGGTTGCTCATCCGTGGCACGCCTTACGCATTCGCATGCACTCCACTGGGATGCGAAACGGCAATCATCTCGCGCGCCTTTGCAAGAACTTCTGCAGGGAGAATGCGCTTGAGACATTGATTGTCGCCGTCGCAAGGCGAATTGCGGTGGTTGTATGCAGTCAGACACGGCGAACATGGCAGGTGTAGATAGAACGCATGCGAATTCGGGCTCCAACTTGCATAGAGCGTCGGTGTTTCAGGGCCAAAGAACACAATGCTTGGCATGGATGTCATCGCTGCGAATTGGCCGGGACCGCCGTCATTGGTGATCAGCAAACTTGCGCGGTGAAAAAGACACATCAAGTGTCGTACTGACCGTGTGTATCCCGCAAGATTGACACAGTTTGCATTGTCCGAACATGCGAAGCGCAATTGTTCCGCAAGTGGACGATCTTCGGGCATGCCGATCACGCCGACTGCGCAACCATCTTGAAGCAACTGCTCCGCTACTTCAACATAGTGTTGCAGCGGCCACGCGCGAATCGAAAGAAGACCCCCACTTGGATAGAGCAGCACAAGTTTTTTCCCTGCAAGCGCTGGATGATCGTGATGCAACTTTGCGATTTCACTTTCGATTTCGCCAGGCGCGGGATGGAAAATTGGCGGAGAAAATTTTGCGGCGAGACTGCCATCTTTGCCGCGTGGCACAGTGTGGCTTTGGAGAGAATCTGCCAATGTCACAAGTTGATGCGACAAGTGGCGATATGGGTTGTATGCAACAGGCGAGTTGATGAATGAACCGCGATAGAGCCCTTCTTGCGTGTGACGGTGAAATCCTGCGCGCCGACGTGCGCCAGAAATTCCACTGAGAATTGCGCTGATTCGAGAGAAAAGTTCGCAGTCCAAGACCGCATCAAATTTGTTTGTACGCATCCACCAAATGGCCTTGGCAAGATCGTAAAGCAGGTGCGCGAGAGAATCATCGCGAATTGTCTTCACATTTTCCTTCTTCACCACGCCAAGCAAGTCGAGCAACTGTCGGTTGCGTGCGAAAAGCATCATGTGAATCTCTGCGTTTGGGAATCGATCTTGCAATCGTCGGAACATCGGCTCTGCAAGAACCAGACTTCCCATTTCGCTCAACAGGATCACGAGAATGCGCTTGGGAGCGATCGTTTCGATCGGGCGAAAAATGAAACCAACGCCATAATGCCAGATCGACAACGCAGCGCATGCGGGGATGCCAACCCAACGATCAACCATTCTTTGAAATCGAATATCCATGCGTGCATATGCGGGTTTGATCCGCGTGCCGATGTTATAGTTTGACAGCATTTCGAGTCTGATTGCCACATGACCAAATCCCCTTCATCGACGCGTTGGTCACTCACACTGTTGATCATTGGGCTTGTCGCAGCGGGATTGCACACGCGAGGATCAATCGAACCTCGATTCGCCGCTTCGAGTGTGATCGATGCGCAGAAGCAAGAGAGTGCCAGCGCGCTCTTTTTGCCTATCGAATTGCCACGACCAACGCCATCAGCTCATGCCTCGTCGGCAACCTTTATGCCAGATGGATCACTACTTGTCGCATGGTTTGGTGGAACGCGTGAAGGCGCTGATGATGTTGCGATTCAGATGGCGCGAGTGAAAGATGGACGCGTACAAGATTCGTGGACCTCATTGACTTGCGAACAACTTGAAAGGCTCACCCACCGCGTGATCCGTACGCTTGGAAATCCTGTGGTTTGGATCGATGCCGACGGACGTATGCAATTGAATGTTGTGAGTGTGAGTTATGGCGGATGGTCGGGAAGTTCTGTGAATCAACTGCATTCGCAAGATGGCGGCAAGAGTTGGAGTGCAGCGCAACGATTGATTCTTTCACCATTCTTCAATCTCAGCACGCTCGTGCGCAATCAAATTGTTGCGATGCAAGATGGAACGATCGGACTTCCCGCGTATCACGAGCTTTTGCACAAATGGGGAATGTGGGTGCGAGTGACAACCGAAGGACGCGTGCTGCAATGCGAACGGATGCCGTCGAATGTCGGCGAATTGCTTCAGCCTGCGGTTGCGGCGATCAGCGCGACTGATGCGGTCGCAGTTCTGCGAAACACGAACAGTGCTCAGCCAGTCATCGGGCGCAGTGCGACTGAAGATGGTGGTCAGACTTGGTCGCTGAAGGCGTCGCTTGATATTCCAAATCCAAATGCAAGTATCAGCATCATTCGACTTCTCGATGGCTCGCTGCTGATCGCTGCGAATCCGCTTGTGAACGGGCGCAACGTCTTGCAATTGTTTCGGTCGCGAGATGGTGGAGCGAGTTGGACTGTTTCCCGCACGATCGAACGGAGCGCACCAGACAGAGAATTTTCATACCCATCATTTGCACAGAGTGCAGATGGAATGATTTATCTTTCATATACCTGGCAGCGCAAAGGGATTCGACTTTGTGCTTTCAATTCCGCGTGGCTTGATGCAAGCGATACAGAAAAACCCGCGATGGAGATCGCGCCGTGAACATGCACGCAATCTATGGACTCTTTGCGCAAGGAGTGATCGTGGCGATGATCATTCGCTTTGTGCGAGAAATCTTTGGCCGAAAAAATCTTGCGCCATTTGGCTTGGAACTTTGGATTCCTGCCGCCATCGTGATCATCGTGCCAGTTGCAGGAGTTTCAATCGCAGGACATCTGCGGGGACTTTGGGGCGATCCAAGCATCGTGACATTCTTGCTGCTCTTTTTATATACGGTTCGCCCATCTTCGCTTCCAAACAGACCTCGAGTATCGACATGTGTACTTGTCAGCCTCTTCGTGATGCTGCCGCTGTATCTGCCATTGTTCTTGCTGAATCCAAACGTGCCAGTCGATTTGTATGCCATCGGCTGGCATCCCAAATGGATTCTTATTGCAATCGCTGTGATTGCATTGGGCTCCGTGATGATGCGGAGAATGGCTCCTCGATGGACAAACATCATCGCCATTGGGTTAATTTCATCGAGTGTCGGTTTAATGGAGTCAGACAATCTGTGGGACTATCTTGTTGATCCCGGATTACTCTTCACGATTGCTTTTCTCGCAATCGCAGGATCGATCACTTCATTTCTTGGCAGTAGAATGCCTGAATCAATCAAAAACCTATCCTCAGGAAAACAGACATGAATAATCCAATTGCGATTCGAATTACGCTTGCTTGCTCCGTTGCAACTCTTTGTGGATTGATGACATTTGCGAGCAGTGCTCTGGCACAAGCGGTTACGGGCTCGGATGCACCGCCGCGTTTGCCCATCACTTCGATCACGCTCTATCGATCGGGAGTGGGATATTTTGAACGGCACGGGATGATCAAGAGCGGAGATTCTGTTCAATTGCGCTTTGCACAAGATGAAATCAATGACATGTTGAAGTCGATGGTGATCTTCGATCCGCAGCAGGCGCTCCAATCGATTTCCTACGAATCGAACGAACCACTTGCGCGTCAACTTGCGAGTTTTAGCATCGATCTTTCAGACAATCCGACTCTCGCAACAATATTGGGAAGACTTAGAGGGACGAAAGTTCGGTTTGTCACGTCAGATGGGCCGGTTTCTGGAGTTGTACTTGGCAGCGAGATGCGCGATCAAGCCCAAGGAAGCGCACAGGAGGCGATCTCAATTCCATTTGTGAATGTAATCACAGAGAGCGGCGTTCGATCTGTCAATTTGACCACCATCGTTTCAGTACAACTGGAAGACCCAGCTCTCAACGGAGAATTGATGAAGGCGCTTGCAGCGTTGGCGGCTCATAGCACTGATCGATTTAAGAATGTTGGGCTGTCATTCGGTGGAACTGCCGCTCGCGATGTGAAGATCGCATATGTGAATGAGATGCCCATTTGGAAGACCAGTTATCGATTGGTGCTTCCTGACGAAGCGAAGTCGAAGGAGCAACCGATGATTCAGGGATGGGCAATCATCGAAAACACGACCGACGATGATTGGAGCAACATTCAGCTTGCGCTCGTCGCAAGTCAGCCAGTCAGTTTCGAAATGAATCTTTCGCAGTCGTTGCATATCACACGTCCAAGCCTTGATGTGCCGACGGTTGCAGGGGCTGCGCCAAGAATTTATCAAGATGGAGATGCGTTTGCTGACAAGAAGCAAATGCGCCTAGCAATGGCGGCTCCGTCTGTTTCTGCACCTCCACCTGGTGCGAAGCTAAGTATGTTGAAGAGTGATAGAGCGGGCGGTGGCGGTGGAAGCGGCGGAGCATTTGGATCCGTAGCAATGGCTGACGGTGCCAACAACGATATGGAAACTGGAATGTCATCCGAAGAACTCTGGAAGCAGTCAGCGATTGCTCAGGCACAATCAAGTTCCGTAGGCGAAGCATTTCAATACACGATGAAGAATCCAATTTCGATTGGTCGACAGCAATCAGCGATGCTGCCAATTCTGACCTCTGCGATTGATGGACGACGCGTCAGCATTTTCAATCGCGCAGATGGGATCGACCACCCAATGCGTGGAGTCGAACTGACAAATTCCACAGGCTTACAACTGATCCCTGGTCCAGTCGCGGTCTTTGATGCGTTTACATATGCAGGTGATGCTCAAATTGGATACATGACTCTCAACGACAAACGATTGCTTGCATATGCGGTCGATCTATCTGTCAGTGCTGCCGTACAAGATGACAGCACGAACACGATGCGCTCGATTCGTATCGTGGATGGCTTCATCGAGGAGACGCGCAAACAGGTTCAGCGCACTTCATTTGCATTTAACAATAAGGATGCTGCTCGCGGACGAACGATGTTGGTGGAAACAGCGAAGATCCAAGGTTGGGAGTTGGCAGAACCGAAGAAAGCTGCGGAAGAAACGCAAAGTTTGTACCGATTCGAATTGACCTTAAAACCAAGCGAAAAAGCGATGTTTGTCGTTGCGCAAGAAAACACTTTTCTTTCGCGCATTTCCGTCGCTCAGTACGACATGCCAACACTACTTGCATATGCATCGGACAAGAAAGCTTCGCAGGCGGTGATTGATGCAGCGAAAAAAGCTGCTGCGATGTTGGCCACGATGAATGCCACCGCTGCGCGCATTGCTTTGCTTGGTCAAGAACGCCAGTCGATCGATGCTGATCAGAATCGAATCCGCCAGAACATGGCATCGATCGATCACGACACTGAAGTTTATCGGCGATACTTGACAAAGTTCAACGAACAAGAATCGCGGCTTGAGGCGATTCTTGTTCAAACCACGAATGAACAGTCGACCCTCCAATCGCAGCAAGATGCGCTGAACGATTATGTCCGATCGCTGAATGTTTCTTGAAAGTCCTTGCGGTTCGTCTGAAAAAGTTATTGCGTCTATCGCCCGCGCCGATAGATTGCAGCGCATGCGACAAGTCCGAGTGCGGCAATGCAATACATCCATAGTTCCCGAGAATAAAAACGGGAAAACTTGATCGATCCAATACCAGCATCGGCTGAAAAAGTTGGCGCCATACCAAGATTCATTGCAATCGGTTGCTTGCCGTTCAATTCCCAACCATTGCGGTTCGTTCGCTGTGCGAGCGAGAAGACGAGATATCCCTCCTCTTGAGTTTCAATGCGATAGTTCGCTGGTGTTTCGATTTGAATTTTCGGAAGTTCGCTTGACTTGTGCTGCGACAACGTCGGCGGGAGTTCCTGAGTTTGAGTCGAATCAAGCACAAAGAGATTCTCTAAAGGTTTCTTTGCGGAAAAGACGCGCTTGCAGTCGGCAAGATTTTTCAAACGAGCCACTGTGTTGACCGTATAAGCACGAGCTGTTGGATATGAGTTGCGATAGAGCGCAACCGTTGGACCGTCGAAAACACGCTCGAGATCTTTTTGTGAAGCCAGATAGTCATACGTCTTGATATCTGCCGCTTTGAAGAGCACGATATATCGAGCATTGAGTGGCGCAATCAATTTTCCCATGTCGCGGACTTCATCCCCCTGCTTGAGTACCGCTTCGATATATGCGCTGACAGGATTGGAACTGTTGGAGGAACTGCCTTCAATTTCCAGATTATCTCCAGTCAGTGTCGGCTGCGTAAAAAAGTTTGAAGCCGGATTGGCCAAACGTTTCGATCGATTCTCCAACCAAGGAAATTCGAGATACATGTGCCAAGGTAAGACAAGGACATTGAAATCACTTTTATCCTCATCCATCATCGCGCGGACTTTTGTCCAGTCGGCGGGATAGGTTGTTGATGGCATTTGACCCCAGAGTCCAAAGAGTGGGAGCGTGTACAAAACTGGAAGAATCAATGCGATCACCCCGACGATTCGAAACGACAAGCGCCTCGAAGTCTCCGTGTCGAATGTGGCATGCAATATCTTGAGCAGTGATTGCAATCCGTACGCGCCGAGAAATGCGTACGCAAGAGCGAGCAATCCAACAAATTTGTACGAATCACGAAATGCTCGATAGACGGAGACATTTTCCCAAAGAAAGCGAATGAATCCACTAATGAAATCCACCCGCGGGCCAATCGCCAACAGCCCACTCAGTACAGCAAGGGCGACGACGCCAATTCCAAGCCACCTCGAGCGATCAGATTTGACCATGCTGAATGCGCCGAAGATCACAAGACATAGAAGTGGCACGAACAGAATCCATCCGAATGGAATGAGATCCGAAATGTCAATATATGGTTGACTGCACCAGAAACCTCGAAGCGATAATGCTTCTAGGGCGGATGAAACAGCGAAGTAATTCATTTCTTGGAGTGGCATGTTTGCAGGAGCGCCACCACCTGCTTCTAGAAAGCGTGTAATCCAGAAAAGATTGAGGCAGACAAAAAGAGCGCCACTTATGGACAGCATCATGAAAGTTTTTTTCATGTACTCGCGCAAAAATAAGAGTCTCCCAATAAAAATGCATGTGAGCAACATGAACGCAAGTGGCACGCCATGGATTTGGAGAATTCCAATCGAAGTGAGCAAGAGTGCGACATTCACTGCGTATCGCTGCCTTGGGCTTTCGAGCAACTTCACGAATTCGCTGACGAGAAACGGCGTGACGGCATAGACCGCGAGGACACCCCAACCGCCAGATACAAATCGTAAGTACACAACAGGATTGACCACATAGAAAACTCCAGCAAAATATCGGCCAAATCCTTCGAGAAATGGCAGGCGAAATGCACCGTATCCGCAAAGCCATAAGAGCAGCACAAGCCAGCACTTTTCCACTGCCCACGCTGGCATCACATATTCAAAGAGGCTGAGGACAAATGCGATCGGTGCAGAGTTGTATGTTGCAGCAAAGGAGCCACTTGCTCCATCGCTTGTCCCCCAAAAATATCCAGCGATATCTTTATTCAATGCAAGCGGCGAATCGAGTGCAAAAAGTTGTCCAGGCAACAGACACCATCCCATGATTGCCAATGCCAAAACAAGAAATAGAAATGGCGGTGATGTCAGGATGCTTACGAAACGAGATTGAAAGTTCTGACTCATATTAAAGATCGTATAAAAAATCACTAAAGAAGCGCTACGCAATTGCGTCGCTGATCAACTTTTCATGCACATCGGTCAATCGCTGGTCATGGATGTTTATGTGGATGTGGCGCGAATCTGTTTGAATGGACTCAAAAGTGGTTCGTGCAGATTTTGGCAGCTGACTGATTTGCCCCCGGACTCAAACATGCTGCGCCGAGCTGCGCAGACTTGCTCGGCTTGCAAACTCGCCGGGGTTCAAATCATTCCGCTGCCCACGTTGGCGAATCAAATTCTCGCTCGAACGTTTTTCAGATCTGTTGCGCTTGCGTGCC
>CAJCCX010000233.1 GCA_903961015.1 uncultured bacterium | reverse complement strand
GCAGAAATGTTGGGGTCGACTTCAACGCGTCCTATCGGCCGCTCGAACGATCCACTTGGCAACTTCCAACCGATTGCCAGATGATTTCCGCCGCCGCCTTGTGCGTGTCGTGCTTCAAGCAAATATTTCTTTCCTGCTTGCAATTGAATCGCAGCGGAAATCTGAGATGAATCACTATCCCATCCTGTTGGATCGGAATATCCATCAACACGCGCGATCGCTTGCGTGCTTTTTGGCGCGCCAACTTCTTGAATCGTCAACACCGAATGGTCGTCACTTGTGAGATAGAACTGATATGCGCCGTCTGCTGGCGCAGTCACAACTCCGCTCAATCTTTGCAGATAGTTGTTTCCATGATCGGAAAATCCGACAGCTTCGTTCGTTTCTCCAATCTCATCAGCCGTGCGATTGAATGCTTTCGCGCTCTCAAGCTCTTTCGACGAAGCTGCAGTTTCGTTCTTCCAGAGTTCGCGTTTGAAGGCAAGAACAACAATCGGGGCATTCGCCTTCGATTCGTTGGCAAGTGTTCCGAGTCGTCCACTTGCCGCGGCAAGAGAAGCGAACCCTTCAGGAATGGGAACGTCCCAGATTGCACGCGCTGCTTCAGTCGCAATGCGAAAATCCGGATCGAATAAAAAGCGGGCGATCGCTGGATCTTTTTGAATACGCATCGCAAGCAGAACCCCAAGTCGGACGCTTGCAAATTGATCCGCGGACAGTTCCTGAAGTTTTGCGGGATCTGCGCAACCTGCAAGGCCCACAACAAGTGCGTGGCGCAGGAATGCATCCTTTGTGTCGTTTTCGAAGAGTGCAGCGGTCAGCGCAGGAATCGCATTCGCCATCGAGGACTTCGACTGCGTTGCCAATTGAGCACAGGCAAGCGCACACGCAGCGCGCACTCGAGAGTTTTCATCAACAATGTGTTCGATCAACTTCGAAGCAGCAGCAATATATCCCGCATCGCCAAGGACACGCGCAGTTTGTGTTCGCACTTCGGCATCGTCTGAATCGAGCATCGAAACAATCGGCGCCAACGGATCTGGCTCAGTCACTACTGCGCAGCGAATTCCACTGGCTTGCATTCCAAGCGCCCAAATGGCGTGAATCTGAGCCAGTATTCGCAGTCGATCATTCGTTTCAGCCGCATCATTACTCCCATCGGCTTCACCTGCCTGTGCGAGTGCGAGCAGTTGTAATGTGCTCAGCGATCCCATCGAAGCAAGCGCAAATTGCGCGCCACGACGAACACGTATATCGGGATGCTCCATCATCGGGATCAGTTCGCTGATTGATCGCGAAGAAAATCCAGACTTCAAGATCGCGCGAGTCTGTACAGATTCGACAGCATCACGAATCTTTGGATCTGAGATCGCATAAATCGTTCCTTTGTTGGTGGAAAACCATCCGCCGCCCCACGCGCTGACAAACACACGACCATCGGGACCGAATGTCACATCAGTCGCAAGAACATTCGTCGCAAATGGTTTGGAGTTTTCAACTTTATATCCCGCGCCATCCATCTCGACTTGAACTGCAATCACACTGCTCTGCGTTTTGCTTCCGAGAAAATCGCAGAGATAGAAGCGGCGATCCCACTCCTTTGGCATTCCAGTTCCCGGCGCATATGCAAGTCCAGAGGGACCGCTGCCGATATGTGCAAGCGGCGGTAATGACCATGCTGGATACTGCGTATCAGGCCCAGTGCGGACATGCCAAATTCCCTCTTGATTCCACGGTCCACGCTGATTCACACCTTCAAGCGTTTGATAATTCATATCCCATCCAGTTTCGCCGTGCGGCATCACATAGACAAATCGCGCGCGATCTCCACCATCAGAATTATTGTCGCCCGTAAAGAGATCGCCATATTCATTGAATGTAAGTTCTTGGGGATTGCGCAACCCAGTTGCAAAAACTTCCAACTGCGATCCATCAGGCCGACACCGAAAGACTGCGCCCGATTTGGGATCGGCAAGCACCACGCCTTCGCGCGTTGTTACGTGATATCCGCGGTCGCCGATTGACCAATAGATTCGTCCATCCATGCCGATGGTCAGTCCGTGCATGTCATGACCGCGCAGTGCGGTACGAACGCCAAATCCGCGGAACATCGAATCAGTTGAGTCGGCTGTTCCATCTGCATTCGCATCGCGCAAGCGCCAGAGATTTGGAATGCATGTATAAAAAATATCGTTGCCATCTACAAGAATTCCTGCGCCAGTTCCATCAAGTGGATCACGAAAATCTCGCGAGAAATTTGTGCCGCGATCACCGATGTCATCGCCATTCGAATCTTCAACCATGCGAATTCGATCCGCGAAGGCGGTGTAATAGTCCATGCCACCTTTGCGCTTGTCTTTGTATTTTTCGTAATACGCAAGGCGATCTTCGACGGTCTGTGCAGTCAGATCTTCCATCAACCAGAATGGACTTGATCGGTTGTCTTCAACCCCGCGTTCTTGTCGCTCGCTCTCAGCAATAAACATTCGCCCTTGCGAATCAATGTCGATCGCAACAGGATCGGCGACGAGCGGTTCCTTTGCAAAAATTTCGATCTTGAATCCATCGGGGACAATCACAGGTGTGGCTTCTTGTTTGGTTTCTTGCTTGCCATCTTGTTTCTGAGCAGCCACTGGCGTTGCGACAACTGGCGGCGGAACAAATCCCATCAACAACGAAATGATGTGTGTCAACATTGCGGAGAGGGTAATTTGAATGCGTGAACTCCGTGCAACTAAAAAAGATTCGAGATCAAGTCGCGCTGGTTGGCGCGCGCATTCAGCCGCAACTTTTTCCGCATGAATCACTCGCACGTCGCAATGCATTCGCCCACATCTGGCTTGGGGTGAAGACGGTCTTTGGGGAACATTGGCGCGAGTCTGGTATTGATTCGGAAGTCTTAGCGTTTGTCACTTGGATCGACGCAAATCCAAATGCGGACTATGAATCTTTTCCTGGTCCCGTCACGCCTTGCCCGCCACTTCCAGAGAAACCAGCAGAAAAGGGACTCTTTGACTGATCTTGATTAGAGCTTAAAAGGAAATGTGACGCATCTTTTGCGGTCGTGCAAATCTGTGTCATACTTAGATTGTGAAAACGAAGATCGTTATCGGTGCATGCTTGGTTTGTGTTGCGGCAGCTTGCTTGGCTTGGACACCATCATCTTCAACAACACTCGGTGGAGGAGCGAATGATCAAGTTCAGCCGAAAATGAGCGGCACGACAGACGGCGGTTTCTGCATGTCGTGGTTCGACAATGCAACGGGTGGATATGACGTTCGCGCGAATCGATTCAATGCATCTGGAATGCCGATGTGGGGAGCGAACGGCGTGCTTGTTGCTGATCGCAGTTTTTCCTCGACAGTGGATTACAGTTCATGGGTCGTCGCAGGGAATAAATTTGCAGTGACATATAACGATGATCGCCTTGGTGGCGACCGTATTAGTTGTTCGCTCTTGTCCGCGACGGGAGAGATTGAGTGGACAGTCACAATGCCAAATTCAACTGGCGCTTTTGTTGCCAATCCAAAGGTCTGCCAGGATTCATTTGATAACGCGATTTACCTCGCTTGGTATGAAGGCTCGGCAGCCAAAGTGCAAAAACTCGATCCGACAACTGGCGCATCGCAGTGGGCTGCCTCTGTCGCAATTGCAGATGGAACTGCGCAAACGACACCGGCAGATCTCTGGCCCGCTGCTGATGCAACTGGTGGCGTGATGCTTTCGTGCGTGCGCCAAGTTGGATTCACTGGCGCAAAAACTATTAAGGCGTGGCGGATTTCTCCTACAGGCGTCGTTGGATGGACTGCGGGCAGCACTGCGCCTTCTGTCGTGTTCTCGACGGGATCGCTCCAATTCGGAAACTATCCAAATTGCCAATCGATCTATGGAGTTGGTTATGTTTTCTGCTGGTACACCTCTGGTCCACTTCAGAGCTATGTCCAAGTTCTCAATACTGCAGGCGTTGCGCAGTTTGGTGTGAATGGAGCTGCGGTGACTTCAACAACCACGCTTAATCGTGTCAGCCCAACTTTCGCAGCAGATGGTCCAGCCAATCGCGTCTATGTCGTCTGGCCAGAACAAGTGCCAAATACTTCTACATATAGCGTCGCCGCGCAGTCATTCGCTTTGAATGGAACCGGCACACGATTGTGGGGAGAATCTGGTGCGAGTCTCTTGTCGCCAACAACTCTCTATTCCGCAGACTTCACAGCAGTGCGTTGCGGCGGTGGCGCAACATTCGCATGGCAATCATCAACTGCATTTGGACAAGCGTCGCTCTACGCCCGCCGATTGAACGATGACGGATCGAATGCATGGTCAAGCGGAGCCGTTCTTGTCGACGGTGCAAGCAGCAAGAGTAAAATGGTTTCATATCGTCAATCAGCCGCAACGGTCGTCGTGTGGAGCGACGGCGCAACTGGATCGGCTGATATAAAGGGTCAACGCATTGGAAACGATGGCTCGGTCGGAGCGAATCCAACTTTACCGGGCGATGTAAACCAAGATGGTGTTATCAACGGACCGGATCTCGCATTCGTGCTCGCAGGATGGGGGACTAACAACCCAGTTGCTGACATCAATCATGACGGGATAGTCGATGGATTCGATCTGACCTTTGTTCTTTCGGGATGGAGTTGATGCGCGGGATATTTTCGCTGCGAATCAGCCCTGTCGGTTGGAGCGATACCAGTCAATCGTTTTCGTAAGACCCATTTCGAATTCGACTTTCGCACTCCAACCTAAGAGTGATGCAGCCCTTGAGACATCCAAGCATCTGCGAGGTTGACCATCAGGCCTTGAAGCATCCCAGCGAATTTCGCCTTTGAAACCAGAGAGTTTTGCGATCAGCGCAACAAGATCGCGTATCAAGATTTCGCGTCCGCTTCCAAGATTGATCGGTTCGGGCGTGTCGAGAACTTCTGCTGCGCGAATGACTCCTTCAGCAGCGTCGTCAACATATAAAAATTCTCGACTCGCAGAACCAGTACCCCAGCAATCGATATGACCAGAAGACGCATCAACCGCTTCAACGCATTTCTTGATGAGCGCTGGAATGACATGCGAGGTGTTCGCATCGAAGTTGTCGCCAGGGCCATACAAATTCACGGGTAAGACATAGGTTGACTTCAAACCGTATTGTCGTTGATATCCATCGAGCATCACCATCGCGGCTTTCTTTGCAATGCCGTATGGCGCATTTGTCTCTTCTGGATAACCGTTCCATAAATCATTCTCGTGGAATGGAACAGGCGTCATTTTTGGATATGCGCAGATGGTCCCGACCTGCACGAATTTTCCAAGACCTGCCTGCCTTGCATGTTCGATCAGATGAAGCGCCATCGCCATGTTGGCGAAAAAGTACCGCCCAGGGTTGCGCATATTGGCACCGATGCCGCCCACTTCCGCAGCAAGATGAAACACCACGTCTGGGCGCATTTGGGCATACATGCGTGCGACGTCGCTTTCGTGGGTCAAGTCAAACTGTTTACGTCGTGGGACGAGAATCTCACCAGCCCCACGTTGTCGCAACTTTTCTACGACGATGCGCCCGAGAAAACCAGCTCCTCCAGTGACGACGATGCGCGCGCCAGAAAATGGACTTGATATGGTGGAGATCGTCATGACGGATGAAAAGGTATCGACTTTCAAACTCTCCGCCGATAGATCAACGAAAGTCTCGCAGATTCGTCTATCCTCCGATTCGTGAGGAGCGCACAATGAAGAAGGCAATCATCACTGGAATCACAGGACAAGACGGCAGTTATCTTGCCGAACTTCTGCTTGCAAAGGGCTATGAAGTTCATGGAATCATTCGCCGCAGTTCCAGTTTCAACACGGAGCGTCTCGATCACATTTATCAAGACCCGCACGAACACGGCGCACGCCTGAAATTGCATTATGGCGATTTGACAGATGGAATTGGTTTGACCGAAGTCATTCGCAAGGCAAGTCCAGACGAGGTGTACAACCTTGGAGCACAGAGTCACGTGCGAGTCAGTTTCGATCAGCCGGTTTATACCGTTGACACGGTCGCGACTGGCACGATGCGACTCTTGGAAGCGATTCGATCATTCCAAGAGCAGTCTGGAAAGCAAGTTCGTTTCTATCAAGCAAGTTCGAGCGAAATGTTTGGCCAAGTCGCTGAGATTCCTCAGAAAGAATCGACGCCGTTTCATCCACGGTCGCCCTATGGATGCGCAAAGGCTTTTTCACATTGGATCACCGTGAATTACCGCGAGAGTTATGGAATCCACGCAAGTTGCGGAATCCTGTTCAATCACGAAAGCCCAAGACGTGGCGAGACATTCGTGACGCGCAAGATCACTAGGGCGGCTGGACGAATAAAACTTGGAATGCAGAAGAAACTTTATCTTGGAAACCTCGACGCAATGCGCGACTGGGGATTTGCTGGTGAATATGTTGATGCGATGTGGCGAATGCTGCAACAACCCAAACCTAGCGATTTCGTGATTGCGACTGGAAAAATGATTTCAGTCCGAACATTCTGCGATCTCGCATTCGCTCGTCTTGGGCTGGATGCGAAAGATTTCGTCGAGATTGATCCGCGCTATTTTCGCCCTGCTGAAGTCGACCAATTGCTTGGAGATGCTTCAAAGGCGCAGCAAGAATTGAAATGGCAAGCAAAGTGCACTGTCGAAGAATTGGCTGCAATGATGGTCGATACAGATTTAGAACTCGCACGGCGCGAGAAGACGCTTCGCGATGCGGGGCACGAAATGCCTGCGGGCATTAGCCACGACCAATGATCTCAGCGCGGTCGCACGGGGGATCTTCGCGCAAAGATTAAAAGGCTCGAACGAAACGGTGGCGGGACTAGCGGGTGAAGCCAAGCCATAACTCGAAACAATTCATGTGAAAATTGAAAATAGCTCGGTTCGCCTTGGATGCCATAAATAGAGCAATCAAATCCGCGTTTTCGCAGCGCGTTTCGAAGGCTGCGTCGTGTGTTCATTCGATAGACCGTTGGAAAGACATCTTCTGCCTTGCGGTCGCTTTGGACGTACCCAACAACTTTGGCGTGAGCTTTGTTTGGAACGAGCCGAGCGGCGAGAGCGGGATAGCCCCATTTGTTCGGTGTCCGTGCCGCAAAGACTCCCGTGGGAGAAAGCACGCGGTCAAGTTCTGCAACGAACGCTTCAGGATTCGAGACGTGCTCGAGCACGTGGTCTGCGAACACAAGATCAGCGAGACCTGATTCGACAGGCCAAACAAAGTCTGGTCCGATCTGGCGATACTCATTCAGAAATGGATTTTCATGTGCTGCGCTATCAACATCGATTCCGATGACACGACGCCCAGCGCCACGTAGATCTCCGAGCGTTTTTCGATATTCCGAAGGGTCTTCGAGATGTCTACCGCGTCCGCATCCAACATCGACGATGACACGACTCTGACTTGCGAGTGCTTGAAGGCGGGAAAAAAATTCAATCGTCCCATCCACGCGAGTAAATCCACCGTAGGCGTTTTCGGGATAGACATCATTGAATCGAGCGGACATAGGGTGAAAGAGTAACTAGATCTCAATTCCTGCGTCATTCGCACATTCGAATCAGTCGTAGTAGCTCACAGGTCATTCATTTATGGTGTTGCTTGCGTATCAAATTCAGGCACTGCAGCTGTTGTTGAGGAATACCAGACGCCGACAACATCCGATGGGATGAGTATTTCAGTCGTTGTTCCTCGAAGTATCACAGATCGAATGCCTGGGGCAACCGAGATCCGCCACCAATATTTTCCGTCGATTCCCTGCGCGCCACTCACAATTACATTTCCGTCGAATGGAACGCGAGAAATCGAAAGTGGCGCAGAAACAAAGCCACCCAACTTCGAATTCATTTCGGTCAGAATCGTGTCCAATTCTTGCGCATGGGCAATTCTCTGGGTGTCACTCTTTGACGGCGGATTCCATACCAACAAGATCTTTGAGCCCGTCAAAACAAGATGTCGAATCATCTCTTCGTAATAACGTTTGTCTTCTGGATATCCGCAGAGTGGGGAACTCAATTGATCACCTGGTTCGCCGCCGATATACGCCGGCGTTGAGATCCAAGGGAACAGATCCGAAGTGCTCGAGCGACGGACTGATCGAATCGTTTGTACGTCCATGACGAGGCTGCTCCAGGGCCCTCGGTTTAACTTGTTTGATCCACCAAGTACAAGTCGTGTTGGATCGTTTGGATTGATGCCCCATGCAGTTGCAGACTGCCCAAGAACTCCGTAGCAAATCGGGCTGTTTCCATTTCCAAAAATGTTGTCGTGCGGTTGGGAATGTCCAAACCAATCAGGGGCCGCATCCTCAAGATTCATTTGGAATCCTTCATAATTACTGGCCTTCAAATTTGGGTAAGCAGATTTGGCGGGAATCCAGAGCGCCTCATTCATCGCTGCTGCAGTCAATTTTCCAAGTGCGTAGTTCCAGAGAAGGTAGTCAGAGCTCTGTTGCGGCCCTTGAAGCCGATTGAGCGCAACAGTTTGTACAAGTTCTTTCAGTGGTGGAATTCCAAAAAGTCGCTGATTTGCTCGGGGATCTTCTATGAGTGCAGTGAAATTTTTCCCAGAGGGTTCCTTTTCTAAGAGATTGAAGTTGTTGAAAATTCCAGCCTGTTCGTTATCCAAGACGAGCAAGTCAAGCTTGACCTGATCGTTGCGCAAGGCGTTGACAAACGTCGTCCATTCGCCAGTTGCGCCAGCTGCGCCTGCAATTGCGGCGCGACACCATGGGCTTGGTTGATCAAGCCGGTCGCCATTTGGCAACTGAACGCTGTCAAAGGGAAGGCCAAAGATTCCATTTCCAAAGTGCCATGCAAACAAGGCGCGTCGTCCTTCTGGAATTCGCAGCAGTGCATCTCGAATCAACGCCTCCTGCGGAATAGGTGTGCTTGGGAAAAATCCTTGGTATTTATCGACAGGCGCATCAATCGGCCAACGCAGCCAAACCATAGGGAAAACGAATCGTAGGCTGACCTTTGGATTATCCCATGCAGCAGCCCAAACTGCACGTTGGCTTGCATCATCGCTTTGTTTCACAGTTGTTGGGGATGCGAAGAGCTGCAGGGTTGACGCAGCGATAGAAATGACAAACACGGTGATTGGGAAAGACTTCATAGAGAGCCTTCGCTTGGCGTCTAAGTCACAAGAAAGTTCTGTCATTGAACGAAAGCCTCAATCGTCTCGACAGATTCATCCTCAGGATCGGAGGGTTCAGCTTCATTTTCTGGTTGAGAAGCGGCATCAAGCAAATAGGCCGCAATTGTCAAAAGTAGATAGAGAAATACGACAGCCATGGAAAGAATTCCGAGGAAAAATCCCTCAAAAATACTTGCGAAAAGAATCATTGCGATTCCGGCAATAACGATGTCCGCCGACTCGGTCGAAAAATTTGTGCATCGGCGATGAATCCAACATTTGATCGCGGAAGTCACCATTGAAAAAACCGTGAGCGCCAGCAGGAGTAGTCCAGTAACTCCCATGAGTGCAGCGGTCGACAGGTAACTCGATTCGCTCGCATTGACTTCTTGATCATTTTGGGCGCCGATTGTTCCGAAGAGTGGGTTTGATTTGAAATCATCGATTCGAGCAGCCCATACAGCAGAACGTGTATCGAGTCCGCTTGTAAATCTGTCGACCTTTGTAAGGCTGTCTGGAAACAAAGAAACGGCGATGAATAAGACAATTCCACTCACAATTCCAAAGACGAGGATTTTTCCGATTCGCAGGCGGTAAAAGAATATTAACCCAACTGCAACACTGAGCGCAGACATTCTCGACCCTGACCAGACGATGAGCATGAGCAAAAGTCCGATTTGAATTGCGTGGTAGTAGCTCATCCAACTCTTTAATGAACTTCTCGAATGTGAGTAGCAATTTACGATGACAAAAACGGCGCAGACGAAGCCGGCAAGTTGCGGGTTCCCAGAAACTCCCATGAATCTTCCTTGCCCGATTGCTTGGCCATAACCAAATCCCAACTGCATAATGTTGCACGCAAGGAAGAGAGCTGAAGCGATCGAGAGGGCACGAAGGATCGAGTCCACATCAAGTTGGCTCTGTATACGTCTTCCCAATCCGTAGACGATCCCGACGAATAAGAGGCCGTCCGTGAGGATTCCAAGAATTGACCGGACGCTTTCTCCCGCGAGTAGCAAGCGCAAAAGGTACATGCTTTGAAATACGTAGAACGCCAATGTTGCAAATAAAACGAACGACATACGCCAGCCTCGGTCGGTTCGAGGTGCCGAGAGGCAGAGGCTGAAAAGGAAAATGACGGTGAGAGGTCGACTGCTGTCACGGAGTGCTTGCAAAGGTCCGATGAGCGTGTTGTCGAAGAAGTTCGAATCGAGATAGCCGAAGCAGAGTGTAAAAAAAACAATCGAAACGGCGAGTAAAGGGCCGCGCTTAGATCCGATCGTATAAAAAAACGTAATGAGAACCGCGATGAACGGCAGAAAGCCACTCGGCCGAGACAAGTTGGTGAACAAAATTTGAATCAGGTTGACAACCTTCGAGCCGTCCGCCTGACCGAGAAAAAATAGTGATCCACTCATTTGATTGTTTCAGGTCAGAATGATAGCCAAGTCGAATTCGATACAGTTATTGTTCGTAGTGCCGTGTGCAATCTGAAACCGCAACAGACATTCAGAATCAGTTGCGCCGCAACCGATTGGCCAGCGTTCGTTCGATCGCACCGACAATCGACGGATAGACGATGCGGATGAGCGCGAAGTATGCCGCGGCTCCGATGATGGTGAACGCAGCACCGCCCAGTAGCGCAGTTGATCCTTCTAGCATCCAACAAAACCATGCTGCAGGAGCAAAGCATGCGATCGCAGTGACGACCGGTTTAATTGGCCAAATTCGAAGCTGCGCGATCCATGCGGGATCATTCGCACACAGGACGACGTGAATGATTCCTGATACGACGGAAGTCACCAATATGGCGACTGCAACCGCATTGATCCCCATCCACCATGCACCAAGAAGTGCCAGTACAGCAAGAAGAGCAGTATGAAAAAGTTGGGCATGAAAGAGTGTCGAAAAACGACCGTTGGCTCGAAGATAACCGCTGCATATTCCGATCGGGTTTGCAAAGATCATGGCGATCGAAAGAATTGCGAGTGGACCTTCGACTCCGGCCATTCGTTCTGGAAGCACGATCCGAGTGAGAATGGGAGCGATCGCAGCGAGACAGGCACCGACTGGCGCTGCGCCAATCATGGCTTGAATTTGTATGTGCTTGTGAGAGTCAGCCTGCGCTTGTGTATCTCCACGGAGTGCTGTGAATGTCGATTGCGCAACACGTCCAATGGTTATCGAAAAAAAACCATACGCCATCGTTCCAATTTGGAATCCAATTGTGTAGATGCCCAGCGCAATCGTTGTGCAGAAGATAGAAATTGCAAGATAGTCAACCACTTGTGAGAGACCAACCATTGAGTGTTGAAGTCCTCCCCAAGCAAACCCTGGAAGCATTTTGCGGATTGCGACTTTGACACCATCATGCGCAGGCAGAAGTGGTGCGGCGTGGATCAAATACCCGCTTCGGACAATATGCCCAATCAAGACTGGTGCAATCATGGCCCACACACCTGCCCCGAACAAGGCAAGGATCACCGTGAAGGTGAGAGTGACTGCGGCGAACACAATATCCGCCAGAGCTATTTCTCGAAATCGAAGCGCCAATCGCAGTTGCGCACTGGATGCAGAAGCGGTCATTTCGACAAAGATGCGCACTGCAACGACAACCATGAGGGGCCAGAGTGCTGGAGATCCCCACCAATTTGCAGCGAAAACTCCAAAGATCGCAGTCACCAGAATGAGCCAAGTCGAACTGATCATCGCAAGCAAGTTGGCTGCTCGAGCTGCTGCACTGCTTGGGCGGACAAGTTCCATGAGCGAGTCAATCGCCGCGCCTGGATAGATAAAAGTTGCGGCGGCAACGAGCGTGATACTCAACGTTCCCAGTCCGATCTCGCTTGGGGTCAAGAGCCACGCCAAGACGAGATATGTCAAGGCGCCAGCTAATTTTTGTGCTGCGATTTGCACGAATCCCCAGATTGCTCCGTGGGCCATGCCACTCGTCTCTTTCGAATTCGCCACGCCGCTCATAAATGTCGAGGCTATGCGAACAATCATCTGGTATCGAGTCGTTGAGTCGACTCGTGTCTTGGATATTCCGTTCTTGTGTGCGTTCCAACACTACACTTGGGAGAATGCGAATCGTTCAGGCTCTCCACGCGATCGATCTTCGTGCAGGAGGTCCAGCTCGCGTTGTCGTTGATCTTTCTGCGGTCTTGGCTTCGCGCGGACATGAGATTGTCATCGTCTCAGAGAATCCACGAGATGTTTCGCCCGCCTGGATGAATTCACCAACACAAGGGTTGCCAACATGCGTCACGCTGCCTTCTTTAGGTTGGCAGATTTGGGATGCAAGCTTTCGTCGGGCGGTTGAGAATGTTCTTGCCAACGCCGACCTCGTTCATCTTCATGGACTTTGGGAGCCTTTTAATCTGCGAGTCGCATCGATCGCTCGGCGTATAGGAATTCCATACATCGTGACCCTCCATGGGATGTTGGATGATTGGTGTATGGCGCAGCGGACTGCGAAAAAACAGATCTATCTCGCAGTCGCTGGCAGAAAGATGCTCGAGAGTGCCGCGGCAGTTCATTGCACTGCTGCGGCAGAACTTGCGCAAAGTCAAAAATGGTTTTCAAAGTTGCAAGGGACGGTCATTCCCAATTTGGTTGATCTCTCTGCATACGAAAACTTGCCTGGTGCAGATGAAGCTCGAGCGCGATTTGCATTTCTGTCGACACCGAATCCAAAGTTGATTTTCCTCAGCCGTATTTCTCCTAAGAAAGGCTGCGAGCATTTGCTCGAGTGCGCCGAGATTCTTCGTCGGCGTGGCATCTTGGCGGATGTGGTGATCGCTGGGACTGGGCCAGCGGAGTATGTCGAAACCCTGAGGGCGTTGGCGGATCGGCGAGGCATCGCTGACGCCATTCACTTTATTGGCCACATCGATGGATCGCTAAAAATTTCCTTGCTTCAAGCTGGAGATCTTTTAGTGATTCCAACGAGTCAAGAAAACTTCGGCCTCGTCTTTTTCGAAGCGCTCGCCGCCGGCCTTCCAGTCGTTACAACAAATCTTGTCGATACGAAAGACGAGCTCGCTCAAAGTGGAGCAGGCTGGATTGTGCCACAGAATGCGACCGCATTTGCGGATACGATCGAAATGATTATGAAGAATCCGTCGGATGTCGCTGAGCGAAAACAGCGCGGCAGACGCTGGATTTTCGACAATCTCGCCACCTCGGCGATCGCTTGCCAAATCGAGTCGATGTACAAGAACGTGAGTTCAACTCTCAATCAAAAAAGGCATAAGCGATGAAACGTCTTCGTGTCATTCTCTTCGTGAAGAACTACCTGCCCGGCTATAAATCGGGCGGTCCACTTCGAACAATCATAAACATGATCGAGTCGATGTCGAACGAGATAGAATTTTTGGTTGTCACGAGTGATCGTGATTTGGGTGATCGTGAACCGTACCGTAATGTTCGAATTGATCAATGGAATACGGTTGGGAAGGTGCAGGTTTTTTATGCGTCGCGAGCGAATCAAAGTCGAACACGCCTCGCAAAGATCGTCAACGAGACCCCACATCATCTTTTATATTTTAATAGTTTGTATGATCCAATTTTTACAATCCCCTTGTTGATTGCGAGACGGCTCGGTGCATTGGGGGTCGCGCCAATATTGATTGCCCCCCGTGGCGAGTGCTTGCCAAGTGCGAGTAAACTCAAGGCGTGGAAAAAAATCCCATACTTATGGATGAGTAAGATTTTTGGGCTATATACAGGCGTGTGTTGGCACGCTTCGACGGATCTCGAAAGTGCAAGTATTGCTGCAACACTCGGGATGAAGTCCGCAGAAAGTCGAAAGCGCATCTTTACTGCGTTAAACCTTTGCTGCGTTTCACAATTGAAGGCCCCAGAGAGCGTGCCTGCTCGCTCGAATGGTCAGCCACTACGAATTTGCTTTCTCTCTCGCATCTGCAAAATGAAAAATCTCGACTTCGCGCTCGATGTCATCGCACGATGCCGAGTGCCTGTTCAGTTCAATATCTATGGTCCTCTTGAAGATGAGGAGTATTGGGAAATGTGCAAGCGAAAAATTGCAAAAATCCCTGTACCGATTGAGGTGAACAGAATGGGCAGCGTGCTTCCTGAAGATGTGACCGAGGTCTTTCAGAGGCATGATCTCTTTCTGTTGCCAAGTCGAGGCGAAAACTTTGGTCACGTCATCGCCGAAGCACTGTTGGCCGGAACTCCCGTTCTCATTTCCGATATGACGCCATGGCATCATCTTGAGAGGGATGGCGTGGGGTGGGATCTTCCGCTGGGTGATACTGGTGCGTTCGTAACGGCGATTGAAGAAGCATCAAAGATTGGGGAGTTGCAATACATTATGTGGCGCCAGCGCGTGCGGGCATACGGGGTTTCAAAAGCGATTAATCCGGATCATGTTCAAGCAAACTTGCAGATGATGTTGGATGTTTCTCAGAAAAACGTCCAATATCAAAAGAGGACCAGCAAAGAAATGCTTTTAATAGATGCAGGCAACATCAATGAAGGTGGTGGATTCGTACTTCTTGACTATCTCGTCAAAAAGCTCGACGAGCGAAATGTCGACTATGTGCTTCTCAAGCGTTCCTACTGTCCACTGAAATCAAACTCGGCCAAGATCATCAATAACGACGGCAATTTTCTAGTCCGGCAGTTGAAAATCCGTGGATGGATTCGAAAGTGCAAGCCGAAGACATTGCTCTGCTTTGGGAATTTCCCAGTGCTCTTTCCAAGCAATAAAACAGATGTGTTGTGTTACATCCATAATCAATATCTCTTCGAAGAAACAAACGATTGGCATTTTTGGCTTCGTCGCATGATCATGAAGCTGCTCCTCAGGAACGCACATGGTTTTATTTTTCAAACGAATCTCAATAAAGACAAGTTTCACGCGTATTACCCCAGCTGCGCGAAGAGAAGTTTTGTCTTTCCTTTCTTTGATCTCTCAAATCTGGAAGCGAAGCGGTCGCAGTTTGAAGGGTCGCACGCCGAGAAAAAATGTCAGTTTTCATACATCAGCCTGCCGATTGTTCACAAGCAACACCGCGTGCTTCTCGACGCCTGGGAGACCTTGTTTGCCAAGGGGATTTCGATTCCGCTTCAAGTCACGATTCCAGAAAATTATCCCGCATTACTCGAGCGGGTCACCAACATGCAAGCAAAAGGAATACCGATCCTCAACTTGGGCAAGGTCAATTTCGAAACGGCGATCGCAAAGACATTTGAAAGTAAATATTGTATCTACCCTTCAACGATGGAGACGTTAGGCCTCGGAATGCTCGAGGCGACGCTGCTCGGGCGAATATTGCTTACGACCGATCTTCCGTTCGTTACCGAGGTTGTCAAGCCTTCACTAACATTCAAGGCCGAAAACGCTGCAGCAATCGTTGAGGCTGTCGAATACGCACTCGCCAACGACTTACCAAAGCCATCAATTGTGATCACCAATAAGATTGACGAGTTGATTGACACGCTGGTAAAAAAATCATGAACGCAAAGATCACACGATTGAAGAGGTATCTCCTCATCTATGAAATTTAAAGAGCAATCTGCAAAGCGCGCGGGAGCATGAAACTTTGCCTTCAGAACAATCTCGTTTTTGTCAGCAAGAACCAAGAGTCAAGAACCAAGAGTCATGGCAAAGTGTTCGGCAGTTGCTTCGATTGCAATTGGATAAAAGCAAGTTGGCGAATGCAGTGCTGCCACGCTGCGCAGCCGATGCGCGTCGAATAAGCGCGTTCGAGCGCCGCGAGCCCGCGCGCGCCCATCGCCTCGGCTGATCCCGGGATCGTTTGCAGATGACGAATCGCCGCCACCAAACTGGCGCAGTCACCGTTGGCAACTGCGAAACCACAGTTTTCCTCAGCAATCACCTGCGCAACCTCGCTCGCACTTGGCCCGATATAGATCGTCGGACGCGCCGCCGCCATCACGCCGTAAAACTTGCTCGGAAGCAAAAGCCCTTCAAACCGATCGGCAACCAGCACGAGGTGCGCGTCACCCAGTGAAAGCAGATCACCCAACCGCGCGCGCGGTTGGTAGGGCTTCATGATCACATTCTTGATCCCGTGCTTGAGCACGAATTCCTCGATGCGCGGGCGCGTAACACCGCCACCCACAAACACCCATCGGATCTGATCGTCGCCGCGCAATTCAAGCATGGCCTGACACACCGAACTCACATCGTGTCCGACTCCGCAGTTGCCCGAGTATTCGATGACGAAGCGATTGCCGATTTCCCATTCCGCGCGATAGATGTTCGTTGCTCTGTTGCCGTCACCATGCGCGCCACGTACTTCTTCAGCGTCAGCCCACGGTGTGATCGTGGTGACCTTTGCAGGATCGACACCCTTGGCAAGCACCAACTCACGCATGCATCGCCCAAGCACCACCACCGCATCGGCCTGCGTTAGACAGAATCGATCGAGCCGATCGAAGATGCGGTGCGTGAGCGATCCGCGCTTGATGACACCTGCTGCCAGCGGAACCTCTGGATAGAGATCCATCGTCCAGAAGACAAACTTGCTCCCCTTTATCCAGCGGAGACACAGCCCAATCAGCGCGATAAATGGCGGAGTTGTGAGGCAGATCACCACATCGTGCCGAGGTAATGCGAGAGCTTTCAGGAAGCTCGCAAGATTGAACACAGTGAAATCGAGCGAACGCGAGAGAAGGCCCCGCTTGCGAAAGACATTGCTGCCGACGCGATGGATGCGAATTCCATCGACCGTCTCTTGCGTCTCGAGTCTCCCACCAGTCTGGCCGTAGGTGCTGCGCGACGCAAGCGCGGAGACCTGGTCGCCATTGTTCTGCAAGTAACGCGCGAGATCGAACGCATGCTGCGCCGTCGCCGAAACATCGGGGTAGAAAAACTGGTTCAGGATGAGCACCGACTGGCTGCGCGACGACTGGATCGCGCGAGCGATCTGCTCCACGGCAGCCTTGGTTGAGAAGAGCCGCATCCATAACGCTCTGCCGCGTTCCTTCGCACCGTCGAGCATGTTCTGGTCGTCGACGAGTTC
>CAJCCX010000232.1 GCA_903961015.1 uncultured bacterium | reverse complement strand
TGCCAAAAAACTGCACGAACCACTTTTGAGCCCATGCATGTTTGAGCTCAAGCTGTCTCTGCCCCGCATTTTCAGTTCTTGCGCCGACGCTCTTTTTTCTCACCTTGTATTTTCTTCGACTCTAATCTTCGTTCACGCGATCCGCGTGTTGGTTTCGTTTTGCGCCGTCGTCGAGGGACCACTGCCGCACGCAAGACCAAGTCGTGCAACCGCGCAATACATTCGTCGTGATTGGCCCGCTGCGATCGATGCTCTTCTGCCGAGAATCGAATCTCTGCATCAGGCGATTCAATGGACATCGGATCATCAGGATCACCACCATGCAAATGCGATTCCGCCATCCGCGCAAGTCGCATGCGTCCGAAGTGATCGAGTCCGCCGATCGACGCAATTGCAACACGAAGTTGCGCTTTCGATTCGACCTTATTTACATTCTGTCCGCCAGGCCCGCCGGAACGCGCATAAGAAAAATGCAGCGCCGATGGCAGCACCCACGCCAGCGGACCCAGTGAGATCGCATTGGGTGGTCGGATGGAAGGAGGTAGGCTCACACGGTGCATTTCACCCGCAAATCTCTGATCGTGTCTTTCGCCGTTTCGATCATGATTGTTTCTGCAGCCGTCAACGCCGAATCACTCTTGACAGCAGAACCTCTTTCTGCAGCAGATTTAAGGGTGTTTTATGAAAATCAGGATGCAACATCTGCGCCTGCGGCGCCACCAAAGTCTGCGACTGATCCCACCTCCACTTCCACCTCCACCCCCATCCCAACTCCCACTGCGAATGCGTCGCGCACCGCAGGCGATTTTCTGCTCACATTTTCTCCTGCGCTTTGGATGGCGAGAGTGCGTGCCAATTCTTCATTGAACGGTGCAACTTTCACCGTTGATGATGACCTAGGATTGAATGGATATGAACCAACTCTCAACGGCGAACTCTCTGCGTCTTGGGGCGTCTTCTATAAAGTGATGGCGACTGGATGGTTCTTCTCGACCGATGCAACAACAACCGCAACAACGGCGGGTTCATTTGGGTCAGTCAATATGTTGGTTGGAGATCAACTCTCGAATAGTTTTTCCGCTGCAGGTGCTGGCTGCGAATTCGATGTCACACTCTGGCAGCCATTTGCAGACCAACAAACTCCATGGGGGCAGACGATCGTCAACGCACGCAATACAGCAACGGACGGCGGATACAAAGCCGACCTTCGCTTCAAAGCACTCGGTGCAGTGAGGTGGTACAGCGCCTCACTTTCGGTGAGCGATCAAACTGCGGGCACGAACGATTCGTGGTCGATGGATGCTGTGATGCCAGGCATCGGCGCAGGGATCGAACTCGATTTCAATCTAAAAGGCCGTATTCCGTGGGTACAATCGATCAATATGGAAGCGACGGGCGGAACGGGATCGAACTTCACAAACGGACAGTATTTCACTTTCGTTCGTGCTGGTGTTAGTGCAATGTTTACCCCTCATTGTGGAGTCCAATTTGGGTATCGATTGGAAGACTTCAAGCTCGACAACAATTCTGCAATCTTTGATGGTGGCGTGCAAGGACTCTTTTTGGGGATAAATGTCAAGTTTTAAAGCGAAGAAGGTTCGAGTCACCATTGCAGAATTGGTCACTCACGGAAAACGCGCCACACGGGCTGGCATCGATGGTCGCATGGCGCGCGCCAAGTTGCGACACGCAGTGCTGACAAAATTGCCAGACCAAATTGTTGGTGGTGCTCTCTTGCGAAATCACTTGAAGCAGTCGATTGAGATCCGTAAGATCGAATTGAAAGTTGCAAATTGGCCGGCAAAGTTCGATGGCATCCGCGTCGGCCATATCAGCGACTTGCATGTCGGCGAAATGATTCCAATTTCTCGCGCGCTCGAAGCGGTGGATCTTCTTGCAAAGTCGAAACCAGATCTTGTCGCATGCACCGGAGATGTCGTCGACTTGGATGTTGCAGGTTGCGAACCCGTTTTCGCTGCACTTGGCCAAATTCGCGCGTCGATGGGTCGTTTTTTCGTGCTTGGAAATCATGACCTACTTGACAATGAGCAGCGCGTGATGAGGCTTGCGCGAGAATCTGGGATGACAACTCTTCGCAGCGAGACGCTCACTGCACGCGGTGGACTTCGCATCGGGGGCATTGATTGGTCGCGCACACTTGCTGGCAATGCGCAGGAGGTTCGTAAGATTGTTCAAGAAGGAAATATGCCGCATTTGCTTCTTGCACATAATCCCAAGGCGTTTCGCGAGGCTGCAAAGTGCAATGTTCCGCTGACACTTTCTGGTCACACGCACGGCGGACAATTTGCGCTTCTACCTTCGCTGCGCAAGAAGCCGCGAGCCGCTGCCTCAAGCGTGTTGCGTGCGGGCCATTATCACCAAGGCGATTCGCATTTGTTTGTGACCACAGGAGTCGGTGGTTGGTTTCCACTTCGCGTGAATTGCCCTGCGGAAGTGGTTGTGATCACAGTCCGCAGGGGTTAGATCTCAAAAAACTCTTATGGGCAGGAACCCCAACCAGACAAGAGATAACTCATGTCGAGACCGTTGGTCGTTCCGTCCCCATTGATATCTCCATTTGCAGTTCCCCAAGCCGAGAGAATAAAGGTCAGATCAAGTCCATCTCGCTTTCTATCTGAATTGAAATCTCCTTGGCAAGGCAAAATGGCTATTGGCATCTTGATTGCGGCAGAGTGGAGTCCACCTGCTGAAATCTGAATCCAATCTGAATTGACAGCAGGAACGCTGGTTTGCTCGTTGCTATTCGCACCCCAGCCCAAGATTGACTTATCGCTCTTGATTGCCAAAGTGTGCGATCCGGAGGATCCAACGTAAGCACCACCAGCGGCAATATCAGTACAACTCCCAAGATTTGTAGGAACAATCGATTGTCCAAAACGTGGAAAGATTCCAGTATTGGTTGTTCCTGCGCCAAAGGCTCTGACCGTTCCGTCAAGTTTGAGCGCTACTGTGTGAAAAACGCCAGCGGCAACTCGAGTGCAAGTTCCCAGCGTCACGGGCACGATGGATTGTCCCCATTCAGTTTGAAAAGAAGTGTTGGTCTTGCCAGCACCCCAAGCCACCACGAGACCAGCACCATTCACTCCACCATACTTGATCGCAACGGAGTGATAACCGCCAGCGGCAATATCTGTGCAAGGTCCAATGTTCGGAACTGCAGACTGTCCTAGATTTGGGAAGATTGCATCGTTCTGTCCCGCTCCCCAAGCACGCACAATTCCACTTCGTTGAAGCGCAAGTGTGTGATAGTGCCCCGCTGAAACTTTGGTGCAAGGCCCAAGGTTTTGAGGAGTAATGCTCTGGCCATAATTAGGAGATTGTTGCCCGACGAGTCCG
>CAJCCX010000231.1 GCA_903961015.1 uncultured bacterium | reverse complement strand
TCGCTTCGTGACTGCAATCCTCGCCATTTCTATCGGAAACACCCGTACGCACATTGGCCGCTTTCTTGACGGCGCAGAAGAACTCGATGCGAGCGAGCAAATTCTAAATACCGAATCCGAACTGATCGTTGAACGCATCGCCCATCACTGGGAGAATCTCGATGATGACGAGGCCGTTGTGGCGATTGCAAGCGTGAACGACGTATTTGCAAAGCCACTTGAGGCGCGCATCTCTGGAAGACTCGGCGTCGATGTCTCTCGCATCGGACGAGATATTGCTCCGGCGATTTCGACGAAGCTCGATCCAAAGGCGAAGACTGGCGTCGATCGTTTGCTCTGTGCAACGGCGGCGTTCCATCGCCTCAAGCAAGCGTGCATTGTGATTGATGCGGGGACTGCGATCACGATCGACTTTGTCGATGGCGTTGGAACTTTTCATGGCGGCGTGATTGCCCCCGGCGCTCAAATGCAATTGAATGCGCTGCACGAACATACCGATGCCCTGCCCCAACTTTCGTTTGCGATACCCGACAACGAACCGCACGGTCGCAATACAGAACAAGCGATGCTGCAAGGAGTCTTTTTTGGTATTCGCGGACTTGTGCAGCGCATGATCGAGCGTTATGCCGACTCTTTTGGATCTTTCCCGATGGTTGTCGCGACTGGCGGCGATGCGCAAGCGATCTTGGAAAACGAAGACTTCGTCGATCGAGTTGTTCCCGACCTGATTTTGCTTGGGATCGCTATTTCCGTCATCGCTGGATTCGTCGATGAATCAGCAGCCGAAGAATAAATCACAGATCGAATTGATCTGGGAAACACCGCCCTGCGCTGGAGCGGTGGCAATCGGCAGATTGAATTCACTTGATGCCACGGCGCTCGACGCCGTGCTGTGCGAGTTGATGGGGCGAACTCTCAATGAAAAATCCGCTGCGAAAGTCGGCCAGATTGTGCATGCAAACTTTGCGGACATCGACGATGGTTTGATCGTCAGGCTGTCAGAAACAAGTGCGTTGATCATGCCCCATGGTGGCCCACGAATTGTTGCGCGAATTGATGCGCGACTCGATACATGGATGCGAGCGCACGGCCAGAGCGAGTCTCGCGAACAAATACGCAACGATTCTGCAGCGCAAGAAAGTACAAACTGCCAACTGGCATATCCCGAAGCTCGCTGCTTTCGCGAAGCCCTCGCACTTTCTGCAATCTCGACCGCTGCGAGTGCGCGCGCAATTCCGATCTTGCTTGCGCAGCCAAAGCGAATCGCCGCCGCAGTTGCGCGCGGATGGGTGATGGATGCGAATTCGATTTCTCGTGCGCAGCGACTTGCTCGATTGCTTCATCCTCCGCGTATTGTTGCCGTCGGCGCAGCGAATGTTGGCAAGTCATCGCTCTTGAACGCAGTCGCTGGCCGCACGGTCGCAATCGCGATGGACTTTGCTGGAACGACTCGCGATGCAGTCGCAGCGCGTGTCGAACTTGATGGACTCGTTGCGGACTGGTTCGATACGCCAGGAATTCGCGAGACGAATGATCCTGTCGAAGCCGCCGCGCAAAGCATCGCCGCGAAGTTGCGCACTGGAGCAAGTTTGATTCTCGAGATTTCGGCGCCAGGACAGCCCTGCCCGCGTCTTGAATCCGATGTGCCGAGTATCAAAGTTTGCACGCGCATCGATCTCGATCCCAAATGCGAATCTGCGGAAGCGCGCGCAGCAAGCGTGCATGTCAGCGCACTGCAGAGAACTGGGTTGGTTGAACTTGCGTGCGCAATTCGGCGCGCAATGATTTGCGACGACGACTTCTCCAGCGACGAACCATGGATTTTTCATCCAGAGTTGATCGCTAGAACATAGATCGGCGTTTGCTTTGCAGTTCCGTTGCGTGCTCCGCGTCTCCGCCGTGGAAAAGTTTGCTCGGGCGAGTTCCGCAGGCGGTCGACTGCACTTGTAAACATATTTTCGCAAATCAGATCGTGTCGGCCGCCGAGGACTGTCTGAGCCCCGAGCGAATTT
>CAJCCX010000230.1 GCA_903961015.1 uncultured bacterium | reverse complement strand
TGACAACCGGTGGGGCGACCGATCGATTCGGCAGCGCTCCCCCAGTTGATCCGCTGCTCGCTGGTGGAGATTGAGCAGCATCCTTGTCGTCGCATCCCATTCCAGTAATAACAGAACAAGCGAATAAGACTAGAGCAGAAAAAACGGTTCGAAGCGAAAGAGAGTTTGTTTTCATAAGTTGGTATCCGTTGAAACCGCCAAGACCTTTAAACTCCAAGCAAGAGTCGCCCAGGGTTTTCAATGCAATCTTTGACATGAACGAGGAAGCCGACGGCTTCCGATCCATCGATGATCCGATGATCGTATGAAAGTGCGAGATACATCATTGGGCGAAGTGCAATCTGCCCTGGGTTATGAGGATCTTCAACCGCTCGCTTTTTAATCGTGTGCATTCCAAGAATTGCAGATTGCGGTGGATTCAATATCGGAGTCGACATTAACGATCCATACACCCCGCCATTGGAGATTGTGAATGTTCCGCCAGTCATTTCATCGACCGTCAATTTTCCGTCGCGCGCTCGCAAGGCAAATGACTTGAGTGTCTTTTCGATTACTGGAAGCGTCATCGCTTCTGCATTTCTGATCACAGGCACAACGAGCCCACGTTCCGTGCCAACAGCAACGCCCACATCGACAAAGTCATGGAATTCCATTTCGTCGCCAGCGAGATACGCATTCGCACGGGGGTAGTGCTGCAGAGCAGAGACGCAAGAACGAATGAAGAATCCCATGAACCCGAGTCCGACGCCGTGCGTTTTCTCAAAATTAGCCTTGTGCTCTGTACGAAGTCGAATCACTTCGCTCATGTCCACTTCGTTGAAGGTCGTCAACATTGCAGCGTTGTGTTGAGCGCTGACAAGTCGTTCCGCAATTCGCTGTCGCAGGCGAGACATCTTTTCGCGTCGAATGCCTCGAGTTCCTGACATGGCCGTTGGTGCATTCGCTGTTGTTGCGGTGGCAGCAGGAGCAGCACTTCCACTTTTAGCAGCTCCTTCAATATCAACTTTCATCACGCGCCCAGATGGTCCGCTTCCTTCAAGCGCACCAGCATCAATCCCTTTGTCAGCCGCCATTTTTTTCGCAACTCCCGAAATGCGCGTTGGTGAATCGTTTGCAACTTTCGCAACAGTCGGATTTGATTCTTTCGTCACAGGCGTTACAACCGCAACAGCCGTTGTTTTTGAATTCTTTGCATCCGCAGCGCCTGCAGGTCGCGCTGCAGCTTCGTCAATATTTGCAACAAGCGTTCCAACCTTTTGTTCTGTTCCTGACTTCACGACCAATCGAATTGCGCCAGATGCAGGGGAGAGCAACTCCAGAGTTGCTTTGTCGGAATCAATTTCATTCAACAACTCATCCTTCTCGACCCAATCGCCGTCGCTCTTGCGCCATGTTCCAAGAGTGACTTCTGTAATGGATTCGCCTGGACTTGGAACGACGACTTCAACCATGTGTGTTACCTCGCATTATCACTTCGCCTTTTCTATCTTTTGTTCGCAGCAGGCTTGCGCCCACTGGTTGCATTGCTTTGTTTCGCCTTACCGTTTTGATTCTCGCCTTCATTTTGAGGAAGGTCTGCCTTCGTCGAAATTGTCGCGTCTTCTGTTTTTTCGGTTGCCATAGATGGGAAGACTTGCGCCAGCAGAGCATGCGCTTGCTTTTCGTGCGCCTTGGTTGAACCCACCGCCGGCGTCGCCGAATCTGGACGGCCGACATACTTTGGATTCACGCCAAACAAGTCCAACATCTGTGCTTGAACAAATCGATACGCGCCCATATTTCGCGGCTCTTCTTGGACCCAGTGCATCTCTGCACCGCGGTACTTTTTCAAGATGGACTCGACATCCTCTGCAGGAAACGGCGCAATTTGTTCGATACGCACAAATGCGCAGTTGTGATCTGCGACAATTTCTCGCTGCGCAACAAGTTCGTGGAAATATTTTCCCGTGCAGAAGTACACGCGAGAAATCAGCGGCGCCTTCTTTGCATCAGGATCATCAATGACGCGCTGAAAATGTCCCTGAACAAAATCTGACCCCACACTTTGTGCAGCAGGTGAGCGCAGCATGCTCTTTGGGGTCATGATCACCAAGGGCTTGCGGAAGTTACGTTTGAGCTGTCTGCGCAGAACATGAAAGAGTTGTGCGGTTGTCGATGGATAGACAGCTTCAAAATTATCGCCCGCTGCCATTTGCAAAAAGCGCTCGAGTCGTGCGGAGGAATGCTCTGGTCCCTGGCCTTCATAGCCGTGCGGCAGAAGCAGAACGAGTCCAGCGGCACGGTTCCATTTCACTTCTCCGCTAGTCATAAATTGATCAAAGATGACTTGTGCGCCATTGGCGAAATCACCAAACTGCGCCTCCCAGATCACGAGTGCATTAGGGTCGGTTTGGGAATATCCCAACTCAAATCCCACAACTGCATTTTCCGTCAGCGGACTGTTGCAGATTTCAAATTTCCCAAGAGTTTCAAGTGGGTTGAATCTGCCGCCAGTGTCTTGAGAAATCACAACAGCGTGTCGATGGCTGAAAGTTCCGCGCTCAACGTCTTGTCCGCTGATACGAACGGTCGAGCCATCCAAAAGCAATGTTCCATATGCAAGAAGTTCCGCTGTTGCCCAGTCGATCTTTGCATCGGTGTCAATGTGGGAGCGACCAGCAATCGTTCGAGCGATCGTTCGATGCGGCGTGATGTGATCTGGAATTGTTGAGAGAATAGATCCGATCTTGACGAGAGTCGAAAGAGCAACGCCTGTTTCGATGTTTTCGTTGTGATACGAATTGCCTAATCCTTGCCACCGCCCTTGAAATGCAGGGATTCCAGGGAAAATAGGCTTTGCCTTCACTGCAGTTTGCGCAGCATCCATTCGGTCATAAATTTTCTTGACGATCCCTTCAGCATCTTCAGCCGAAAGAACTCCTTGCGCAATCAATCGATCTCGATACGTTGCAGCAACAGGAACCTGCTCACGCACTCTGCGATACAGCATCGGTTGCGTGAATGAAGGTTCGTCGGTTTCGTTATGACCATTCTTGCGATAGCACCAGAGTTCGACGAGGGCATCACGCCCAAATGCTTGTCGGAATTCAGTGGCAGTTTGCATCGCCCATACGCATGCTTCTGGATCATCGCCATTGACATGAAAAATCGGAACGTCATACGCCTTCGCCAAATCAGAGCAGTATTGACCGCCGAAAGTGTTCTCTGGATTCGTCGTGAATCCAACTTGATTATTGATGATCACATGAAGCGCGCCACCGACGTCATATCCAGTCAACTTCATAAAGTTGAAGCACTCGGACACAGACCCTTGTCCAGGGAAAGAAGAATCGCCATGGACAAGTACAGGAACAACTTCTCGTCGCTCGTTGTCTTCGAGCAGATCTTGCTTTGCTCGCGTTCGTCCGAGCGCGATTCCGTTGACAAATTCCAAATGTGACGCATTGGACGATGCGGTCAGATGCACCATTCCAGATGCAGTTTTTCGTTCAGAACTATATCCCTGGTGATATTTCACATCGCCGCCACCTTCAGAGAAACTTGCTGTCCATGTTTCTTCGAATTCAGTCAGCACTTGTTCGTATTTTTTGCCAACGACATTTGTTAACAAATTCACTCGGCCTCTATGAGCGAATGCGAAACAGAATTCTCGAGCACCGAGTGTCGCGCCTGTCTCGATCAACTGATCTAGCATCGGGATGATCGTGTCTGCACCTTCCAAACCAAAGCGTTTCTTGCCGACATACCGCATCGCTAAGAAAGATTCGAAAGCATCCGAATCGACGAGGCGTTGCAGAATGTGCCTCTGTTGTTCTTGGCTGAAGTTGGGCTTGCCCCGCGATTGCTCGATGCGTCGTTGGATCCACTGACGTTGGTCAAGATTTGTGATGTGCACAAATTCAATGCCCGAATGGCCGCAGTATGTCTGCTCCAAAAGGGCAACGATGTCGCCAAGTGTTGCAGGCGATGCAATGGGCAAGGAATTTGCGCTGAACGTCATGCCCAAATGTTCATCGCCCAAACCGGCGCTTTCCAGAGTCAACACATCAGGAAATGGCCGGGTTGTTCCAAGTGGATCAAGCTGCGACGCAAGATGTCCAAATTCGCGATAGCGATGGATAAGAAGATCAACCTTCCCTTGCGCTTCCCATCCACTCGGGGCATTTGCGGCGGAGGCTTTGGAGGTTGCACTTGTTGCGGATGATCCAGCTACCGCAGTCGCTCCAGTCGTAACTCCCTTGGGAGCAGGAGCTGGACGCGCAAGTCCAAGTTCAAATCCAGCAAAAAACTGGCGCCATGCGAGATCAACGGATTCGGGGTCGCGACTCCACTGAGCAAAAAGCGAGTCCACAAATGCGGCATCCCATCCGTTGATGGATTGCCTCGCAGGTGAGGAGGATTCTAATTTGTCGTGGCCTTCGTTGGTCACGGGGATACTCCATACGGGTTGGTGTGAATCAATGAGAAGGCATCTTCTGGCCGACTTTTGATTGTAGCAGAGCGCCGAAAAAACCGCCTCAGTGCGCAGTATTGATTCAGCCAAATCTTGCGGCTATAGCAGGGCCACTGGGTCGACATCAACCGCCATAATTTCGCCGGGGGTCAGAATCGCAAGAGTCCGACCCGCAGCGAGCAACTCTTGCAATTTGGCAGGTGTCTGAGCAAGAATCTCGATCTGGAATCGCCATCGATCTGCGATACGCGCGATGGGACAAGGGGCAGGATCGCGAATAATCACTGACTTTGCAGCGGAAATTCCAACCAATTTCCCACGGACTTGCCCAGCGATTCGCTCCGCTTCAGATTGTTGTTCGTGACGAATGATGACTCGTGCGAGGCGATGCACTGGGGGCAATCCATATCGCTCACGCACTTCCAGTTCGCGCTGTGCAAAGCCGGGGAAATCTTGTCGCGCTGCAGCGAGAATCGGTTCGGCATCTGGCTGAAATGTTTGAATGATCGCTCGACCAGCCTGCGCACTTCTTCCGCAGCGGCCCGAGACTTGCGAAACCAACTGGAAAGTTCGTTCGCTCGCGCGAAAGTCAGGAAGGTTCAGCGCCGTATCAGCACTGATGACGCCGACGACCTGAACATTCGGGAAATCAAGCCCTTTTGCGATCATTTGTGTTCCGAGTAAAAGTCGAATATCGCCACGTGCAAATCGTCCAAGTGTTTCGTGAAAGTCACTGGCCTGCGCCATTGAATCGCTGTCGACTCGCGCGATGGCACCGCGCGCGGCAAGATCTGGAAAGAGGCGTTCAAGTTCTTCCTCCACTCGTTGCGTGCCGAGGCCGAAAATTGTGACGGCTTTCGCGCATCGGGGACAGCGGTTCGGGACCTTTTGTTCTGCCTGACAATGATGGCAACGGGTAAATTTCAGCGTCTTTCCATCCCCAACATCGTGATGCACAACCATGCCTGCTTCGCAGTGCGCACATTGCATCATCCATCCACAATTCTGATCCGGACATGCAATCCAATTTGCATATCCGCGCCGATTCAAGAGGATGATCGCTTGCCCTCCAGCGGCAAATCCTTGACGCAGTGCGACCTCCAAAGTTGGACCAACAAGATGCACTCGGCGATCGCGTCGAAGCACTGTTTCCTTGCGGAAATCAACAATTTCTACGCGCGGAGTTGTCAATCCTGGCGCACGATTTGGCAGTTGATGCAGTTGCGAAACTCCACGCTTTTTTGCGTTCCACCAACTTTCCAAGCTCGGCGTCGCGCTGCCCAAGATGATTGGGCATGCAGATAATTGAGCTCTGCGGATCGCAACATCGCGTCCGTGATATCGCGGCGCTTGATCTTGTTTGTACGACTGATCGTGTTCTTCATCGACTATGATCAATCCAAGTTCACCATCCGGAATTGGCGCAAAGACAGCACTGCGAGCACCGATGACAATCTTGGGGCCGGGATGCGAAGCAACAATCCACTGTTCGTGACGCTGCGCTGCAGTCAATCCTGAATGCAGAATCGCCATCCGATCATTTGGAAGACGTGCGACGATGCGACCACCAGTTTGTGGAGTCAATGAAATTTCCGGAACGAGATAGAGCACTGATCGACCAGCTGCAAGCACGCGTGCTGCCAAACGCAAATAGACCTCGGTCTTTCCAGAGCCAGTCACGCCAAACAATAAATGCTGAGAAAACCCTTGATTCAAAGCCTTTCCTACACTTTCGATTACCTTGCTTTGATCCGAAGTTGGTTCAGGCGCACGTGTCTCTTCGATAGTCGACGCACGCCATTTCGCTTGCACTGAAGTTCGGTGTGTGACTTGCAGATGTCCACTCTTGATCAACGCCAAGATGGGCGCGCGCGTTCCCAATGAACATGCTGCGCGCAATTCATCGATATCCACAGGTCGCTGGGATTCTGGAAGAAGAGCTACCGCATCCAGAACGGCTTGCCTCTTGGGATGCAATCGGCCTACTTTGGTTGTGGCTGATTCAGGCGGCGTGGCAATATCCACTGCGATCTTTTGAATGCGCCCAACTCCTTTTCGTACTGCACTTGGTGTGATCCCAGCGATTGTCACACCGATCGGAGCGCAGTAATACGAAGCGATCCACTGTGCCAATCGCACAACAACGCTGGGCATCGGATCGCTTGTTCGGTCGATCTCGAGGATGGACTTCACCCGATTCACAGCAAATTTTTTGTCAAGCAATTCATCGCCACCGATTCCCACGACAACCCCATGCACTCGGGAATCGCCGCGACCAAGTGGCACTGTCACATGATCGCCCAACGTGACACCGCCGATGCCTTTGACACCATCAAGCGCAATTGGAATGCGATACAAAAGACCATCTGGATAGCGGTCAATTCCGCGATCAACGGCGATTCGTGCGTATCGCGTCGTGTCGATCGTCGTGGTCATCGCCCCGCGAGTTCGCCACGATCGAGAAGTGCGGATCTTGATTGCGCTGCTCGCATCGTTTCTTCGGAAAGAGGAACGCGCGTTTCCATCAACTCGATAAAGCAGTCGAAGAGATAATCCGAATCATGTGGACCAGGCGAAGCTTCTGGGTGATATTGAACACTAAAAATCGGCTTGAGCGTATGACGAAATCCCGCAACGGTGTGATCATTGAGATGAATGTGCGTTGGCTCGCCGCCAACGTTGCGCAGTGATTCTTCGTCGACACAGAATCCGTGATTCTGGCTCGTGATTTCGATTCGATCGGAAAGAAGATTTCGCACAGGCTGGTTGGATCCTCTGTGTCCAAACTTCAATTTGTATGTCTTTGCTCCAAGTGCCAATGCAAGCAACTGATGTCCTAGACAAATCCCAAATGTAGGTATTTCCCCTGCAATTTCGCGCAAAGTTCGTACGGTGGACTCCACCGCAGCAGGGTCGCCAGGCCCATTGGAGATGAACAACCCATCTGGTTTCAGGGCTCGAATCGCGTCGGGCGTGGCATCATGAGGCAACGCATGCACAACGCAGTTTCGCTGAATCAAATTTCGATAAATATTTCGCTTCGCTCCACAATCGATCGCCACCACTGTCAAAGTTTTGCGTGCAACGTGCATACAACTTTCGGTTCGAGGCGCCCAGTCACCGAGCGATTCTTCCCATCGCAAAGCTTGCCGAGGACTGACCGCACTCGCAAGATCTTGACCCGCCATCGACGCGCTCGATTTTGCAAGAGCAACCAATTCGTCGTCGCTGCGTGTTGCGTCGCCGCAGAGCACCCCATTCATCGAACCTGAATTCCGCAATTTTCGAACGAGTGCGCGCGTGTCAATCTCGTGAATTCCGGGCACGCCAAATTTTGCAAGCCAGCCAGACAAGTCTTCGACAGAACGTTGGTTGGACCAGACGCGGCTCAGTTCGCGAACGACGAATCCGCTGACCGTTGGTCGGGCGCTTTCGATGTCGTCGGTGGTGACCCCATAATTGCCAACTTGGGTGGCGGTCAAAGCAAGAATTTGCCCTGTATAGCTTGGGTCGGTGAGCGCTTCTTGATAGCCGCTCATGGAAGTATTGAAGACGACTTCGCCAAGATTCATAACTCCAGTGCCAACTGCGCCGAATCCGACGCCTGCAAAGACGCTCCCGTCGGCAAGCGCGAGGCGACTTGGGTGCATTGCAGGCACAGAGGCGGCTTTGGATTTGGGCATACGGTCTAATCATAACGCCCCGCCGCTTGCGAATGCGAGCAATGCCGTTTACTCTTCCCCTTCGCCTTGAGGCGAGGCGATTCAAACTCGCCAGAGGCACGGCCGCCACACCACGTACGACGGATAAGTCGTTCAGTAGAGAGAGTTGGTCCAAGCTGCGTGGAGCCAACGGAGTTTTGTTTGAGTAAGTTTTGCAAGTCTTCAATTTGAATGGTCGGCATATCAATGAAAATTCAAAAAATAGTTCTTGTCGTTACTGCACTTTCGTTCAGTCTGAATTCTGTCGCGGTGGCACTGAATGCCAGTCCACAGTCCGAACCGCCAGCATCCGAGCCGCCAGCATCAGGCCCACCAGTATCCGAACCAGCGCCAACTCAAACTCCGCCTGCTTCAGATTCTGCTTCTGCCAATATTCCAATGTTGCGTGCGCAGGCTCGCCAAGCGATGTCTCGAAGTCAGTGGGCTTCCGCGGCAGACTTATGGTCAGCGATCAGTGTTCAGGTTCCTGGCGATCCCGAAGCAATAAAGGGCTTGTCTGATGCTCAAGCAGCACTGAATCAAGGTTCATCGATAGATAAAGTCGCTGGCGACGAATCTGTTGAAAGAGAGCAAGCGCAAGTCGAGTTCGACAACGCGCTCGTTCGCTCTGGGGAATCTTTCAGCCGAGGTGACTATGCCGGTGCTGAGCGAATCGCAACGCAGGCAAAGATGTCTCTGCAGCGCAATAAAGCTCTTTTGAGTCCAGCGGACTTTGATGCGAAAATGGCAAGCGTTGAAGCAGAACTTGTGAAGATTAATTCTGCAAAAACGCAAAATGCCGAAGCCGCCAAGGCGATCAAGGCAAGTGACGCAAGCAAGTCGACCGTGACTCAGAACAGACAAGAACTCGAGCAGCGACAACGGACTATCAATGAAGATATGTTGCGTGTACGGCAACTTCAGTCTGAATTGAAATATCAGGAAGCCCTCGAAGTGGTCGAGGAAATTTTATTCATCGACCCAACAAATCCGTCAGGACTTGCAATGCGTGATGTTCTGCAATCAGGAATTTTGTACCGCAGATACTCTGAACTTCAACGACGTCGGTCATATTCATTCTCGGAATTCGCGGTCGACGCGCAAGCTTCATTTATTCCGCCGAAGATCAATATCAGTGGACCTGGACCACGCAGCCTTGACGCCGAAATGTCGTATCCCGAGGATTGGCCTGCGTTGTCTGTGCGAAGAGAGGGTGCATATGCAGCATCTGGTTTCCGCGATTCGGAAATCGATCAAAAAGCGATTGCGCGGATGCAGGAAAAATCTCGCATAGATTTTCCAGAGTCTCCATTCAGTTCAGTGGTCGAGTTTTTTCAGACTGAAACAAAACTCCCTTTCTATGTCGACTATAAATCCTTGCGAGCTTCTGAGCCGACTCTTGATAAGGATTCCACAGTCAATTTGACAATGCCTGCGCCAATTTCTTGGGCAATGGCTTTGGATATGGTCTTGAGGTCGACTGAAGACGACGGTGCTTCTGGAAGTCGCGACGGCGCAGACAATCGGCCTGATTGGATGGTCGAAAATGGAATGATTGTTATTGCTTCCGCGACAGAACTCGCACTTCGCAGAGTCACCATTGTGTATGACATTCGAGATCTGCTCTATCAGGTTCCATACTTTGATAATGCGCCGAATTTCAATGTTGATGCTGCGCTCAATCAAGGCGGCGGGCAAGGCGGCGGGCAAGGTGGTGGTGGCGGCGGAAGTGGTGGCGGTGGATTCGGCGGCGGTGGCGGCGGTGGCGGCGGCGGCGGTGGTGGCGGTGGCGGCGGTGGACTCTTTGGTTCAGGTGGAGATGCTGGAATCGAAGACGAACGTGAACAAACGCTTACTCGCCTAAAGGAACTCATTAAATATCTTGTGCCAGAAGCTCTCTGGGATGCGGGGTCTCTATCTGAAAGTCGTCTAGATGATTTCAGCGGCAATCTGATTGTGACTGCAACTCCCAAGACGCATCGTGACATTATGAATCTCTTGGCTCAGCTACGAGCGGTTCGCGCAATTCAAATCAACATTGAATCTCGCCTCATCGCAGTTGAAGTGCAGTGGTTTGAACAGATTGGCTTGGATTTTGATTTGTACTTCAACGCAAATCCTGGCATGTTTGACTCCGCTGTTGATCAAGATCCAAATTTTCAATTGCGAGACTTCTTCTTTCAAGACACTCGAGCCAATTCTGGTCGTGCAGGTCGACTGAAGAACCCCGTCACCTTTGGTGGTTTGGGACAGACTGATGCTGCTGCTGTTGCTAATGGAATCAATACGATTGCAACTGGTTCTGCTCTTGGTACTCCTGGCCCCGGAAGCACTATTGCATATCAGCAGACGGGTGTTTACGAACCGGTTGGAGTTCGGAGAAACGGGCAGTCTTATTCTGGAGGCGGTACATCAAACGGAATGTCTCCTGTCCAAGTTCAGCAAGAAGGCCTTCCTCTGATTCAGGCTCTTGGCGCAGGGTTGAAGGGAACTGTTGCAGCAGCATCCTTGGCAAACCCAGCATTGACAGTGGGATTCACATATCTAGATGACGTGCAGGTCGACCTTCTCGTTCAGGCAACCCAAGCCGATCAGCGGGCGATGACTTTAACGGCGCCACGTTTGACGCTCTTCAACGGATCACGATCGTGGATCACATTCGGTGGATCTCAAGCTTATGTTGCGTCGGTCACTGCATCGACAGGAGACTCCTCGGGAGCATTCATTCCACAGGTGCAAAATCTCCGAACAGGATTTGTTCTTGATATCGAAGCTGTCACGAGTTCTGATCGGCGATATGTTTCAATGACAGTCCAATTCGCCCAGAACATCTTGATTGGCTTTGATTCTCAGGAAGTACAGGGAGCGGCTGGAGGTGGTGATTTCGGTCGATCAAGTCAATTTAATGCGACGATTCAGTTGCCGAATGTCGCAGTGACGCAAATCAATACAGCAGTCTCTTGTCCAGACAAGGGAACGATTCTGCTTGGTGGACGCCGCGATGTGAACGAAACCGAAATCGAAGTTGGAGTTCCAGTTCTTTCCAAGGTGCCGTTTGTGAATCGGTTCTTCACAAACTCTGTCACAAGCAAATTGGAAACGACAACCCTTCTATTAATTCGTCCAGAAATCATTATCCAGGCAGAGGCCGAAGATCTTCTTTTCCCAGGACTTTCAGACCAGTTGAGTGGCTCAAGCAAGGGAGCGGGATATTAAACCTATGAGTACAGAGACATCACGAATTCGTGTTACAGACCTCAGTGGTGTTATGCGTGTTGAGTTTGTCGATAAAGATATTCTTGATGAAGCTGCGATTCGTCAAATCAGCACCGAACTCGTGAAGCGAGTCGAGGCAGCGGCTTCTCCGCGAATGCTGATTTCCTTTCGTGGTGTTGAGCATCTTTCTTCTGCTGCGCTTGGCACTCTGATCACAATCAATAGCCTGACGAAAAAGCGGGGAGGACAATTGCGTCTCTCTGATATCAAGCCTTCGATCATGGAAGTATTCACGATCACCAAACTGAACAAACTCTTTCAGATATTCGACACTTCCGTGAAGGCGCTTGAAGGCTTTGGCGGAAAATGATATTGGTGGGGCTGGACAAATGACATCAGAACCCCAATCCGCGTTCGAAGGCACTGTTCGGCTGCACGAAAAAAATCAAGAGATCGAGGGTGTTCAGGTTTCCATTGCGGAGATTTTGGATCGATTGCATTACTCCGAGGCAGCGATATTCGCCGTCCGACTTTCGCTCGAAGAAGCAATGATGAATGGCTTTCGACATGGAAATCTTCAGGACCCAACAAAGTTCGTCGAAGTCCGTTGGCTGATCGATTCGAACTCTGCGAACTTTCATGTCATTGATGAAGGTGATGGTTTTGATCCAGAGGGGGTTCCAGACCCAACACTCGACGAGAACCTGGAAATTCCATCGGGACGTGGGTTAATGCTGATCCGCGCATACATGTCAGACGCGCGTTATCACGCTCCCGGAAATCACCTTGAGATGACTTTTCGCAAAGTCGCAAAATAGTGAGGACTGAATTATGAGCGCTGGCACACAGAAATCACCAACCGCAACAATTCGTTGTGGAGTCATTGGCGTAGGACGAATGGGCAAGCATCATGCAAGACTCTGCGCTCAACTTGAAGGCGCTGATTTAATAGGTGTCGTCGATGAAAGCGCCGCACGGCGCAGCGACATGATCGAACAATATGGTTGCGGTGCATTCTCTTCGGTGGCCGAATTGATCGCCGCTGGTGTCGAGGCGTGTGTGGTCGCAACACCAACCGTGACGCATCAAGCGATTGTGGAACAACTTCTTGCGGCTGGCGTTCACTGCCTTGTGGAAAAGCCACTTGCTCCTGATGAGACACAGGCTCGTGCGATGGCAGAATCAGCGAAGCGAGGCACGGCGATCTTGCAGGTCGGGCATGTTGTGCGATTCGATCCAGTGATGGTTGCGATTCGAAACATTCCAAATTTACGCCCGCGTTTCGTCGAAGTTGACCGCGTCTCGCCGATGACATTTCGGTCGGTCGATGTTGGAGTTGTCTTGGACATGATGATTCACGATCTCGATGTGCTCATTATGTTGATGGGCAATGAGCCGGAAGAGATTCACGCCAATGCAGTGAGCGTGCTGGGTGAAGCAGAGGATGTTTGCAATGCACGCCTTGTTTTCCCCGCGGGTCCTGATGGAATTCGATGCACTGCGAATGTCACTGCAAGTCGATTGGCACTCAAGACCGAACGCAAAATGCGAATCATCAGCGAAGATACATATGTCTCTGCGGACTTTGGAGAACGCAAAGGAACAGTTGTTCGCAAGGCTGTGAATGCAGAACAGTTGGCGGAAATTCGCGCACGTTTTCAGCGAGGTGACGACTTATCAGGATTGAATTATCTCGAATTGATCAAGGTGGATGCGCTTGATGTCGGTCATGGCGAGCCGCTCAAATTGCAACTCGAAAACTTTCTTGATTCCGTTCGCAGTGGTGGACATCCATTTGTCGATGCTGAGGCTGGATTCGCCGCTGTTCGTACCGCGCAGCGCATCGTCGAATGTGCTCGTCGCGCTGGCTCGCGCATGGTCTAGTCGTGGGAGCACGCCAGTGACCAGACCGCTTTATGGCAGTCATCTTTCGGTTGCTGGGGGAGTGCATTTAGCAATTGAAGAAGCCGTGCGTTTGCAAATGGACTCAGTCCAGATTTTCACCAAGAATCAAAGGCAATGGTCTTCGCCGCCGCTTGCCAATGAGCAGGTGGATTTATGGCGCGCTGCTGTGCGAGCAACAAATTGGCGCGATGCTTCGCAGCGGATCGTCAGTCATAATTCATATCTGGTCAATCTTGCCTCGCCAGATGATGCGCAAAGATTAAAGTCCATCGCTCTTCAGCGAGATGAACTTGAGCGCTGCGAAACACTTGGCATTGCATGGTGCGTTATGCATCCAGGTGCGCATCTTGGCACGCCTCGACGACCAAGTAGTCCCAACATTTTGCGCGCAGCGCCAAACGCGGATGAACTCGCTGGACTGAAGCGAATCGCGGCATCATTGGATGCGATACATACCGACACTCTCGGCTGGAAAACCATCACATGCCTTGAAACCACGACAGGCTCTGGAACAAATTTGGGTTACGACTTCTCACACCTCGCAATCATTCGCGATTTGGTGAAAGATCCACAGCGTGTTGGAATTTGCATGGATACCTGCCATATTGTTGCTGCGGGTTATGACATGTCGACTTCCGAACAGGCCAAAAGCGTTCTCGATGAATTCGATGCAATCTGTGGATTGAAAAATCTTCGCGTCGTGCATATGAATGATTCGGTTGGTGCGCTTGGATCCCGCCGTGATCGGCATGCGCATATTGGTCAGGGTTGCTGTGGAGAGACTTGCTTTCACGCTATTCTTATGCGCAGTGAGCTGCGAGCAACGCCAATGATTTTGGAAACCCCCAAAGAAGATCCACAAAACGGGCGAGAGTGGGATCTTGTCAATATCGAAGCGCTCGAGCGCATTCGAGGCATTGGTTCGGTCGCCACCACTCCGCGCCGAGGTCTTGCGCCGCAATCACTGTTGCAGGCGATCGTGTCGATGACAGTTGCTGTTGTTGTCGCATGTTCGCTGCTGAATTCCATCGGTTGCCGCGCATCGAGCAATGCCCGGCCAACTTCAAATCAATCGCAGTCAAGCACAACTCTGCAGGAGCCAACCCAAGCAGAGCAGTTGAAATTGATTTCAGCAGACCAACTCCGAAAGCAAGGCGATAATGAATCCGCGCTTGCCATTTTTCAGGAAGTTCTTGCGCAGAATCCGTCGTTGCCTGAGGCCTATGTCGGCATTGGCGATGTTCGATTTGCGCAAGGTCGATACAGCGATGCAGAACCAAATTATCGCCGCGCCGTTCGACTCGATCCAGCAGATTTTCAAGCGCAGTATGGTCACGGTCGATCGTTGCAGATGCTTGGGCGACTTGCAGAATGTATTGGTGCATATCAGCGTGCAATCGTGGCGAATCCCAAGAGCGCCGAGGCGAATCTGAATATGGCGACGGCGTATCTCTCGCTTGGCGACTCTCGGGTTGCAGCTCAATTTGCAGAACGCGCGATCGCACTCGAGCCTCTCAATGGCGCGGCGCATGTCAATCTCGGTGTGGCATACGAGAGATTGGGTCGGCCAGCCGAGGCGATTCAGCAGTATCAAGCCGCCGCCGAATTGATGCCCACAACGACGCAGTTGATGACTAATTTGGTCAATGCGTATGTTGCAGATGGTCGATATCCCGAGGCGGTGAACACCGCGCTTGCGTTGACAAAACTTTCCTCCGCGCCAGAAACTTTCGAGCGATTGGGCTGGGCCGAATTTCGCGCTGGCAATTACGATTCTTCGAGCATTGCATATCGACAAGCAGTCGTGCTTGACCCTCGATATTGGCCAGCATGGAATGGCATTGGTGTGAACGCACTGAATCGTTGGCTCGCTTCCGAAAAGCGTGACAGTCAAGCTGGCGACGAAGCACGGCGAGCATTCCGGTCTTCGATGCAAGTAAATCCAAATCAGCCTAAAGTTCTGAAGTTGTATACCACCTACGGACTGTGAGTTTGACCAATGCCAACTGTTGACATTCTTGAATTTTTCGACTCTCCAAGCGATCAGCCATTTGTCATTGAGCACATCAATGAAGAATTCACTTCGGTTTGCCCCAAGACGGGACATCCAGATTTCGGAGTGATTACCCTGCGCTATGAGCCTCTTGCAGTGTGCGTCGAATTGAAATCACTCAAGATGTATTACCAATCCTTTCGCAATGAAGGGATTTTTTATGAGGCTGTGACCAATCGAATCTGCGAAGATTTGACAGAGGCGATGAGCCCCGCGTGGCTGCAGATCATCGCTGACTGGCGAGGCCGCGGCGGAATTCGCTCGCGGATTCTTGTAAGTTCCGGCAACGTTCCCGCCGTATGGGCGCGGGGCTGATTCGCAAGTTCGCTACTTGTTTTTCCAGTCAGATTTTTGGTTCAACTTCAGCGCAAGCTCTGGTCCAAGAACGCGTTCGAGATCTCGATGTAGTCCTGCATCTAATTCTGTGCGAGCGAAGAGAGTGTGACGCAAAATTTCCTTTGCGGATTGTTCGCGTGTATCTGCGGCATCAATGATGGTTTGCTGTTCGACCGCGGTCAGAAAGAGCGCTTCGCTCGCACGTCCATATGGAGATGCCAATTCGATAATTGACTGAGCCATTTGTTCGTTCGCCGGCTGATTGTTTGATTCATCTCTCTCAGTGAGTGTGAGTGCGAGGATGATCCACGGATCACCAGCACCGAGAAACTTTGCAAGCGATGGATACGCCTTTCGTCGATAGACATTCTGAAAACCTCTGGCATCTTTGGGCGGCAATATCGAAAGAATCTGCGCAAGAGTTGCATTTTGAATCGATGTAATGTGCTTTGATTCATCGAAGCAACGCAAGAGTTCTGCATTCCTTTGATTTGTATATACCTCGGAATCGCTCAGTTCTCGTGGTTTTTCCGCATCCTCTGCGATCGATCGTCCATTGGAATGTATGTTCGTGGCAGGTTGTATCTGGCCAGAAGCAAACATCATTTGATTTCCGGCGTGGAGAGCGATCAGCGCATCAGAGAGTCTGCGCATCGGCGGCAAGATCGCTTGATTATTTGCTTGAATAATCGCCCTCAAAGAGTCTTGAGTTTTTGATTGGGAATCAACAATATGTGTTGCAAGCGCAATCGTCTCGAAATCGACTCGCCATAGGGGTTCAATTGAAACGCCTTGGACTTGCTCCAACATGCACTTGATCAAATTGCGTTCAATGTTTCGCAAATGGATCAAGCGATATGACTCGAGCAGTGAAGCCTTGGGAGCAGTCGAAAGAATCGCAGAGACTTGCGAGAAGAACTGATCCGAGTTCATTCTGTCCGCTCGAAGTTGTTCCTGCCTGATGCGCGCAATTTCTTGAATGTCTGCAACAGAGGGAATCCCCTGTCCATTTTCTGGCGTAGGAGCAGTGCGAACGCCGACTTCGGCCCATTCTTTCGACACATCATCTGTCGAACGGATGAGGGACTCAGAGAGATCTTGTTGAATCATGAAAACAAGCGTCCTTTGATCCGGAGTGGCCTCTGTCGCATCAAGAATATTTTCCATATCACCTTTGTTCAAGGGGGTGACGCTGCAGAGCGTTCCAAATGTCATCTCCATTTCCATCGCAATTGATTCGGGCGACATCACCGCAACTTGGGGAGAGTCTGATTTTCTATTCGTTGGGCTTTGGGCCGTAAGCGTTGCGATTTGATTCTGAAATGAATCGGTGCCCGCACTTAAATTTTTACGAAATTCATTTTCGGTCGAGTCGGCAAAATTGATTCCCCTTGGATGGCTATCCCAACAACTCTCGTCATATCGCTTCGCTGCTGCAGCCAAGAGTGTTAGGCTTTCGGCGTGCCACTCATTTTCGAAAGTGTTTAATGCCGCTAATGATTCTGCTGTCACGCCTGAAACCTTTCGGAGCATCTTTGCGGATTCCTCCGTACTGCGTCGATCCCACATGCTCAATGGATATGCACGGTTATAAAAGAACATCCAAACATCCCAACCAGTCTCCGCGTTGGCATGAGTAGCAAACTGTTCGACGAACGACCTCTGTGTCTCGCCAATTTTTTTAAAAGCTGCAGATGCGCTGCGGATTCCGTCTGCGCGTACCTGCTCAACCGATTGCTTCCAATCTTCGAAGGCGCTATGCAATAGTTCCAGATTCTCCGCAGCATTCTCTACAGGTTTGGCTGGAACATTCAACTCTGCTGGATTTATAGAAGGCGCAACCGAACGTGCCATCGCAAGCCGCGCAGTTCGTATGGGATTTCCAACTATCGCATTTCGCGCCGAACGACTCAGTTGAGCTATGGACTCATTATGTCTGGCAAATTCAGAGCGAAGCGATAAACGAATTGATCCATCTTTATCAATTTTCGCCAAAGCGTTCTCGGCAGAAAAATCTAAAGGCTTGATATCAATTCCTGCTGTCGATAGAAAGAGTTTGTCGCGGCGGAGATTCACCCAGTGATGAAATCTTTGCGCTGCTTGCTGGTCCGAATCACTGCGCATCGCTGAGTTGATTCCACTGGTCAACTGCGCATCCGCAGCATCACATTCCGCCAGTTGACGCTCAATTCGATTCTGAAATTGAGTCGCTGCGCTCAATTCCAGCGGCGACATCAGGAATGGAAAGATGACCGCAGAGTCCTCGCTGGGCGTTTGCTGTTGTAGAACGAGCTTGACATACCCTTCAATCGCAGGGGTCGCAAGTTCAATGCCGGCATCGGAAGCGCCAAAGATGCGCAAGCGTTCGCGGCATTCACTGCTGGAAATCGGCGCTTGAAAGTCACTCCGTGGAGCGCTTTGTGCATGGCTGGGCGCAAAAATCAACAGGACAATCCCCGCCGCGTTCAGTGAAAAACAACCTGCTGCAAGCGTTCGAACCCACTGAAGGATTCTCAAATGGTTCAGAGTGATCATGGAAAAATATTAACACTGCCTGAGCGTGTTTCATAAAAAAGCTCTTTTTTTATTTTTTAAATCAAGCGATTCTGACTGCGATTTCAGTCGATAAACGAACCCATCTCAGTTGGATTATCTCCAACATAAACCTGAACATCGCCTTCCACCGTCCGGAGCACTACGAGATTTGATCCCTTATTCAAGATTCCATAGTTCGAGTTGTTGTCGTTGCGAGCATCAGTCGCCAACCAAGAACCTTTTCGTACTCGCACTTGAACTTTGCCATTGATCGCCTCCAACTGATACGCCCCCGTGCTGCGCGGCGGCACGCGCCAATCAATTGATCCTTCTTTATTGAGAACTGTTGATGGGAGACGAATCGGAGTGTTCGTTGCGACTCGTACATCGCCTTTCGTTGTTTCGATGTCGACACCATCTTCAAAATCGGTCGCCATTACATGGCCTCGATTTGTTCGCACAATGACCACGCCCAGACGCGGAACTGCAATGTCAATATCAATTGCTTGAAACCATGGCTTGGCATTATTCGTTGTCGCATTGATGACGAGTGCTTTGCGATCACCCCGATCAACCACTTCATATGTCAAATGAATGTCACTGAGAGAATCTTCAAGTTCTGAACGCTCTCCCATTTCGCTGGTCGCTCGACGAACGAGATCCATTGTTCCGCCTTCCGATTTTCCAGTCGAATGAATGACGACATCGCCGGCGAAATTATCGATCTCAACATCCATCACGCCACTCATTGGAATATCAACAGAATTGCTCCGATGTACTTCCCCTCCAGCGGTCTTGTTCCAAGCGCGAACGACACCATATGCAAGGCCTGGTCGAGGATGCGCAGTACAGCCACTTGCAATCGTGATCCCGCAAGCGATTCCGACAATCACGATGATGAATCCAAGTGGTCTCATGTATAGAGAATTCGATTTCACCAAAGCAGTCTAACGCTCACGCGCCCACCGTAGGATGATGATGTGCTCTCCATGCTCGCAATGCTTTTCGCTTCTTCGCTGATCGACATCGTGTCCGCGCAGGCACTGCCGGCCGCAAATCCGGCTGCGCCGCCTCTCTCACAAACCGAAACTCAGCCCATTTCCCCTTCAATTCCGGCAACTCCAAAGCCGCAACCAGAACGGGTCGACAAAGTGCGTCGGATTGCGCCTGCGCAAGCGGGAGTCGCGTTGCCTATGGACACCATCACCGTCACCCTTCCAATTGAGAAGGCGGATCTCATTGATCCCAAGGCGAAGTCCGGTCGATTGATCTTGTTCTTCCGAGCAGTCGGTAGTCGCACCGAAGGCGAACCTTTGGATGGTCCATTCTTCGAGGACCCTCAGCCGATTGGATCCGTGGAAGTTGATTCGATCAAGCCTGGCATCCCGATCACTCTCGCGGAGTCCAGCGTGTGGTTTCCAGGTGGCAGCGAACTTTTCGAGGACGCATACGAAGTTCAGGCAGTGCTTGATGTGAACAATGACGAGAGAGGGCACTTGGCTCCTGGCAATCTTGTATCGAAAGTCACCACGGTCAATCTGACTCGTGATGTGGCAGAAGTGATCGCATTGGAACTCACGGATAAAATTCCTGCTCCGGTTCTTCCAGAGTTGAAAAATGTGGAGTGGATCGATTTGCCGAGCCCAATCCTTTCCAAGTTCGCTGGCCGAGTTGTAACCCACCGAGCGGGGGTTATTTTTCCTGCGGAGTATCACAATCTGAAAGCAAAGCGTCGGATTTGGCCGACGATTTATGTCATTCCTGGCTTTGGAGGTCGATGGACCGATGCTGCAGATTTGGCGCGCAAGATCAATCTCGCAGGAGTCTCGCAGCTGTGGCCGCAGGCCGTTTATGTGATTCTTGATCCTGAAAGTCCACTAGGGCATCATGGATTCGTCAATAGCGCACTCAATGGGCCACGCGGTTTTGCGCTGGTCAGCGAACTTATTCCATATTTACAAGAGCGCTTCCGATTGATTCGAGATCCATCCGCCCGCGTGCTCACAGGTCATTCATCTGGGGCATGGACGAGTGTCTGGCTTGCTTTGAATCACCCTGAGACATTCGGTGCGGCATTCGCAAGCTCCCCTGATCCGCTGGACTTCCATGCGTTTCAAATGAACGATCTCTATCGTGACGAAAATCTCTTCATCGCAGAGGATGGAATCGAGCGTCCGAGTTTTCGAGAACCGATTGGGCCTGGTCACGAATTTGTGCCAATGCTGGTTCGTGAAGAAGTCCAAATGGAGCGCGCGATTTCTCCCAACGGAACTTCCGGCGAACAGTGGGATTCTTGGGCGGCGATGTTCAGTCCTGCCGCTGAATTGGAGCGCAAACCACGCCGACTTTGCAATCCAATGACAGGGGTCATCGACCCTGTGACCGTTGAAGCGTGGAGTCGTTTCGATATTGCACGCCGCATTTCGAAGGACTGGGATGGATGGGGAAAATTATTCATCGAGCGGGTGCGTGTGATCGTTGGTGAGCGCGATTCGTTCTATCTCGAGCGAGCAGCGATTCGGTTGCGCGATGCAATCGCCGCACACGCACGAGAACAAACCGCTGCGGGAAAAGAATTCCCGACTGGGCCTGGATACATCGAAATCGTTCCAGGAGCCACGCACGATTCTGTTTTTCCAATCGCACAATTCAAGTTCAGTGGAGAGATCCGCGAATACCTTCGCGGAGCAGGTCATCACGAGTGATTGCGATTCGACGCTACTCTGAATGTTCGTATGCGTGAAGTCCAAGACATCTGGTTTCGACGAGCCAAAGAAGAAGGCTATCGCGCTCGTAGTGCGTTCAAGTTAATTCAGATCGACGATCGCAGAAAAATTCTTCGTCGTGGCGATCGTGTGCTTGATGTTGGCGCCGCACCAGGATCGTGGACACAAGTTGCCGCAGCGCGTGTTGGCCCAACTGGATTTGTTTGCTCATTTGATTTGAAAGCAATAGATCCAAAGGGATTTCCGAGTCACGTTCGCGTGATGCAAGAAGATCTGAATAATCTTGATGCAGATTCTTTCGACGGCGAGTTGTTCAATGTTGTCATCAGCGACATTGGTCCAGATACATCGGGGGATTCATCTGGTGACAGCATTCGATCGGTCGCTCTCTGCAACACACTGCTTGATCGCTTGCCAGTCTGGCTGAAGAAAGGCGGGCATGTGGTGATGAAAGTCTACGAAGGTGCGGATTATCCCGAACTCTTGCGCCGCACCGAAAAATTGTTTCGCGAAGTGAAGGGAGTGAAACCAGAATCCTCACGGCGCGAAAGTGTGGAGATGTTTATTGTGGGACAGGATTATCGCGGCGAGAAGATCGAGCAACCGCGGCAATCAGAGGCAAAAAAGCGTGGTTGGGGATTATGAGCGATTGCGAGTTCGGCTTTACCGCGCCGCACTTGGCGCAAGCACCGACAATCTGCGAGCAACTTCTTCGACATTTGCGCGCGAATTGAAGGCGCTGATTCGAATGAATCCTTCCCCGCACTTTCCAAATCCTGCGCCAGGTGTCGTGACAACTTGCGCTTCGCGCAACAAGAGATCAAATGTTTCCCATGATCCAAGTGACCCAAGTGACCCAAATGATCCAATTCCGCTGGGGCATGTCATCCAAACATACGGAGAATTTGCGGCGCCATATGTCTTCAGTCCAAGTTCTTCACACGCTGCTGAAAGCAATTTCGCGTTGGCAATATAAAAATCTGTCAACGCGCGAGTTTGTTGACGACCTTCAGGTGAATAGAGCGCCGCCGTTGCGCACTGCACAGGCCAAGAAACTCCGTTGGAACATGTTGCCCACCGTCGCATCCAAAGTCCATGAAGTGAAACGCGAGTCCCATCGTTCGATGCTCCGTGCAGTGTCTTGGGCACCACGGTGTATCCGCAGCGCACGCCAGTGAATCCACCAACCTTCGAGAAGGATCGAAACTCAATCGCGCATTCTTTGGCGCCATCAATTTCATAAATCGAATGGGGAATTCCATCTTCACGAATGAACGCCTCATACGCGGCGTCAAACAAAATCAGCGCGCCGTTTTCGCGGGCGTATTTCACCCAGCGAGTGAGAGCGGCGCGATCAAGCACCACGCCTGTTGGATTGTTGGGCGAGCAGAGATAGATGACATCCACTTTTACACTGGGTAACGCAGGCGAGAAATCATTCGCGGGGGTGCAAGGCAAATATGTAAACCCTTCGTATCCGCCGCCAGAAAGTGCAGGGCCAGAATTTCCATGCATCACATTCGTATCTGCATAAACGGGATAGACAGGATCCGTGATCGCAACTCGATTGCCGACGCCAAGGATTTCTAGGATCGCGCTTGCATCAGGCTTTGATCCATCACTGAGAAAAATTTCATCGTCTGCGATATCGCATCCACGAGAACGAAAATCGCCTTGCGCAATTGCTGCGCGAACAAAGTCATATCCAGAAGGCGGGGGATAACCGCGAAAAGTTTCGTGCTTGGTCAAATCATCTATTGCTTTGCGCATTGCGTGTGCGGCGGCAGGAGGCAGAGGTTCCGTCACATCGCCGATGCCGCAGCGAATAATGCGCGCTGCGACGGTGGGATTCTCTTTCGCATACGAAGCGACGCGTCGCGCGATTTCTGGGAAGAGATATCCAGCAGAGAGCTTCAAATAGTTTTCGTTGATGTGGAACATAGTTCGAAAGATCTTTCTTTTATGACCCTTGCCGCTTGATGATTCGCATTGCGTGTGCAGGCGGAAAATTTGCGACAACCAAGCGTTTCGTCACGATGTGCGCTTTCGAGGTTGATTGTCGAAATGCTTCAAAACGGCGAATGTGATCGCGACCACTTGCGCCAATAAACGGACGCTTGATCGTTCGTACGCCCGCGTATTCGAAGTATGTCATCTCCCCGCCGTCGCGCATCAAAGCGAGAAGTTGATCGAAAATCGACTGAGTCAGCGCAAGTGGAAAATTATTAAATGGCAATCCGCAGATCACGAAGTCATATCCGCCTTCAAGGGGCGCTTGCTCAATCGGCATCGCATGCAACTTGACGCGGATGGATGGGTGGTGCGCGCGATAATCCTTCAGGAGTCGATGTTCGAGATGGGCGCAGAAAACCTCGTTCACCTCGACAATGTCGAATGAATCGTGTCCGCGTAGCGCATCAAGGATTGCCGATGTGAAAGGACCAGTCCCTGGTCCAACTTCTAAAATCTTCTTCTCGCCCCGATGGTTTCGCAATGATCTGGTCATTGCCTTTGCAAGCGCGGGAGAACTCGGAAAAACAGAGCCTGTTGTGCGAATATCTCGAATGGCTTGATGGACGAACTTCAACATAATTGGGGAGCGAGTCTATCCGACATGATACGAATCACAGCGAAGAAGTCATTATTTCATCTGCGCCAAGTCCGAGAATCATCGCAGCAAAAACCTCTGAAATTTGCCGTAAATCGCGGATATTCGCCAATTCAACGGTTGTATGCATATATCGAATGGGCAAACTGAGCAGACCGCTTGGGATTCCACCGGCGCGCGTGAAGATCGCATCGGTATCTGTTCCGCTGCGGCCAGGCGTCGCTGCACGTTGGAGTGGGATTGATTTCGCAGCAGCCGCCGCCATCAATCTTTGAACGACGGCAGGATGCATTGCGCCACCGAGTGCAATCTTCGGCCCTTCGCCCATCTTGAAGAGTCCGTGCTGCGCATGAGAAATTCCAGGGCTATCAGTTGCGTGTCCTACATCAGTCACCAACGCAATGTCTGGTCGAACGCTCTCTGCGATCATCGATGCTCCGTGCAATCCAACTTCCTCTTGCACAGTGCTCACCGCGACGACACGAACTTTCAGTTGATCCTTCTGTTCGTGGATCAAGCGCAGTGTCTCTGCTGCGACAAATGTTCCGATTCGATTATCCAGCGCGCGTGCAACGATCAGTTCTTCGGTCATCATCATGCTCGAATCTAAGAAGACGCCAGCGTCGCCGATATTGAGTCGTGCCATCGCCGAGGCTTGATCCTTCGCGCCAATATCGATGAAAAGTTCGTGCAATTTGCGAACTTTCGCACCAGCTTCTTTGTCTTGCAAATGGATCGCCGTTGCGCCCACAAGTCCAATGACAGGATTCTTGACTCCTGCGACAGTTGATAAAAATTGAATGCGCTTTCCGACTATTGATCCTGCATCGATGCCGCCGATGGCTTTGCAATAGACAAATCCTTGTGCATCTATATGGTTGACCATCAATCCGATTTCGTCTGCATGACCACACACGGCGACGATTCGCTTCGCTCCCGCAGGGACGATTTCCGCAAAGCAGTTTCCGTACGAGTCGGACCATGTTCGTGCGGCGCTTGGCTTCACATATTCCAGCCAGAGTTTTTGTCCTGGCGCTTCAAATCCCGAAGGACTCGGCGTGTCGAGAAGTCGGTGAAGGAACGAAAGTGATTCAGATCGCATAGTTAGAATAGAATAGGCATAAAGTGATTGATCGCACTAATTTAGGAGAGACAGATGATTAAAGAAATTCCCCTTTCACCTTATTCGGGCTGGTTGGTTCTGCCATTTCAATTGATTGCGCTGCCCGCAATCGTCCTCTGTTTGAGTGTTTCGATTTCCACTGTCGCGGGTGCAAAGGTCAACGATCCATCTGGACTTCCAATTGGGATTGCAGGCATCGTGATCTGCGCGCTTCTTGGATTCCTATGGCTCTTTAATTGGGCTGGCTTTTTTGTTGTGAATCCAAATCAAAGTCGTGTTGTACTTTTCTTTGGGCGATACCGAGGCAGCGTGCGCGCCATTGGATTTCACTATGTCAATCCATTTTCTTCCAAGAAGCTTCTGTCGCTTCGCATTCGCACATTCGAAACGGGTTCGCAGTCGAGCAGCGAAGTCAAGGATCCCACATCGGGACGAGTTGTCGTAGCAGCGAAACGCGGCCGTGGGCATCCGATTAAAGTCAACGATCTTGATGGCAACCCAATTGAGATCGCAGCAGTTGTTGTTTGGCGTGTGATCGATACAGCAGAAGCCCTCTTCAATGTTGAAGCGTTCGATCAATATGTCGAGACGCAGTCCGAAGCTGCGCTACGAAATCTTGCGAGCAATTATCACTATGACAGTTCAGATGATTCCGCGATGAGTCTTCGTGGCAACACGGATTCCGTCGGCGAAAAATTGCAAGCAGAAATTTCAGCGCGGTTGTCTAAAGTGGGAATTGAAATTCTCGAGGCGCGCATTTCAAGCCTTGCGTATGCGCCAGAAATCGCAGCAGCGATGCTTCAACGACAGCAAGCTGGCGCAGTTGTCGCAGCGCGCCAACGCATCGTCGACGGAGCAGTCGGCATGGTCGAATTAGCGCTCGCAAGATTGGAAGAAAAAAAGACGGTCGAACTGAACAGCGCGCAAAAAGCATCGATGATCGCCAATCTTCTCGTTGTGCTTTGCAGCGAGCGAGGCGCGCAGCCTGTTGTATCGACATCCACGCAGCAGGAATAATTTGAGCTGAAGATGGGATAAAGTGTTGGCATGAAGAAATGCCCCACTTGTTGTGCGTATCGGATGATCTGCCTTTTCGTCACCTTTCAATTCGCACCATTCGTCGCTGCAGCGGAAATTGATTTGCCCCGATTCCCGGCGGCGAGCCCCGACGGAAACTTTGTGACATTTACTTGGCGCGGAGATTTATGGAAGGGCGCTGCCGATGGCGGCGCTGCGACGCGCTTGACCAGTCATCCTGCTGATGAATCGCGAAGTGTGTGGAGTCCAGATGGATCCATGATCGCTTTCGAAAGTACGCGCGATGGTGGGCGCAACTTGTACACAATCGATCCGATGGGTGGATCACTGCGAAGAGTGACCAACACCGACGAGATCTTGAGCATCTCAAGTTTTTCAACAACTCCAACAGGCGAACCCGCGCTCGATTTTTCCGCATCACTCGATTACGACCTTTTTCGTTCGCCTCGTCCGTACTTCGTTGCGTTGACTGGTGGCGAGCCCACACGTCGCCATGGAGCATTCGGCCGCGCCGCAGTTCCATCACCTGATGGCAAGCGTTTTCTCTTTGAGCGCGGCGGCAGTGATTGGACTCGTCGTGGATATCGCGGCAGTGATAATTGTGATGTCTGGATGTATGACACATCAGCGACAGGCGATGCAATGTTCGTGCAACTGACGGACTTTCAAGGCAACGATGGATGGGCGCAGTGGCGTAATGATTCCAGTTTTCTCTTTCTTTCTGATCGAGATCTCGCAACAGTCAATGTCTTCGTTCAGGATGCAAATGGCAAAGCAACTGCGCGTCGATTGACTGGATTTGAAGGGCAAGATGTAAAAGATCTTTCGGTCAGCCGCGATGGGCGGCGCGCTTTTTTCACAGTCTGGGACAAACTGTATCGACTGGATCTAGACACGACAGGCGCAGTCCCGATTGCGATGAAATTCACAGCACCAGATGACACGTTCGACAGCGAGGAAGTCAAATCCCTTGCAAGCGCTGCGACAGAAATTGCACTGAATCCAGATGGCAAGAGTGCGGCACTGGTCGCATTCGGTGATGTATGGATCAAACCGATTGAAGGAAAGTATCCCGCTCGGCGTGTCACCAATGCGATGGCGCGCGAATACGAAATCGCGTGGAGTCCAGATGGGCAGACGCTCTATTTCACAAGTGACGCTGATGGTGGCGATACCATAATGACTGCGACTGTTGCAACGACGCGCGAGGATGTTGCCGCAACTGCGAAAGTTTTAGAGCCCAAGCCAATTGAACCTGCGCCAGCGCCAACGCCTGTGGCAACTCCCGCAGTCGATCCTGCGCCAACGCCAGAGCCTGTCGCAACTCCCGCAGTCGATCCCGCGACTGCACCAGCGCCTGTGGCAATTCCCGTAGTCGATCCAGAACCTTTGCCTGCAACAACAAAACCGACTAAAAAACCAGCTGAAAAAGGCAAAGAAAAAGACAAGCCTAAGAGTGAGCGCTGGGCGGAAGCTGTTCGATTCGAAGTTGCGCCACTCATCAGCGGTGCAACAAATGATCGTCAATCAAGTCCTTCTCCAGATGGCAAGAGTCTCGCATTTCGTCGAGGCCGAGGTGACATCATGATGATGGATCTCGCATCTCGTGAAGTACGAACAGTGCGCGAAGGCTGGGATCCAGACATTGATTTGCGTTGGAGTCCCGACAGTCGATGGCTTTCTTTCACCAATTCTGACCGCGATTTCAACAGCGATATTTTTATTGCACCAGCTGATGGATCGACTGCGCCGATCAATGTCACTCGCCACCCTGATAATGATGGTTCGCCGCGCTGGTCCGCAGACAGCCGCATTCTGAGTTTCGTTTCCGAGCGAACAAACGAAGAAGTGGATGTATGGATGGTCTTCTTGGACAAGTCGCTCGAAGGTCTTCCAAAGTTCGAACTTGATAAATATTTCAAGGATGCCGCCGAAGCCGCAAAGAAGCGCAAACCTCTTGGGAAAGTGAAAGCTGACAAAACAGAAACCGCAGAGAAAACTGATGCGAGCGAAAAGGCAGACAAGCCTGACGAAGAAAAAACCGAAGTTGCAGAGAAGAGCGATAAGGCAGAAAAGTCTGACAATCCAGAAAAATCTGAGAAGCCAGAGAAAAAAGAAGTTCCAGTTGTACTTTCTCTTGACGACGCATATCGCCGAGTTCGTCGCGTCTCATCGATGCCTGGCAATGAAGGCAATCTCGAAATCTCTCCTGCTGGCGACCGCATGTATTTCACCGGTGGCGAATTGCTCGATGGCGGATTGTTCGTCATCAACTGGGATGGCACTGGTCAACGCAAACTTGGTTCACGGACAAGTGTCCAAGGCATTTCACTCACCGGCGAAAAACTCATCACTCTCTCTGGCGGAAAAGGTCAACTGCTTTCAACATCTGGTGGACCTGCTCCCTCGACTCCCGCTGAAGGCAGCAGCAGTTCAGGTGGAACATCGGTCGACATTGATTCATCGATTGTGATTGATCAAGCGGCACTTGTCTCACAAAAATTTGCTGAAGCTCAGCGATTGATGGGCGAGAATTTTTATCACCCGACGATGAAGGGATTGGACTGGGGTGCAGTCTCGGCGCGATATGCCGAACTTGCCACGCATGCTCGTACGCCAAGTGAATTCGATCATGTTGCAAATCGTTTGCTTGGAGAACTCAATGCAAGTCATCTTGGAATTCGTTCGCCGCAATCGGGTGGTCGAACGGTCCTTCCACAAGGTCGAATTGGAGTTATGGTTTCTTCGGCAACGGGCGGTCTTCGTGTCGATGCAATGATTTCAGATGCTCCAGCGATGACAGCAAAGACGCCTCTGATGATTGGTGACATCATCACCGGAATTGATTTCGAGCCGATTCGCCCTGGAGACACGCTTTCTTCTCGCATGGCGGGAACCATCGGTCGCGAAGTTGTACTCTCGATCAATCGCACTCTTGCAGATGGTCGTGATGTTTCTCTTCAAACCGCCATCATCCCTGTGACGGACTCGGCGATCGGCAGACTGGCATATCAAGCGACGCAAACGCGAAACGCGAAATTGGTGGACGAATGGTCGGGTGGTCGTTTGGGTTACATCCATATTGAAGGTATGGCTCAGCCAGCTCTGGACGAATTCGAACGCGATTTATATGCAGCGTGTGATGGCAAGGATGGTTTGCTTATCGATGTTCGTAATAATGGCGGAGGATGGACTGCGGATCGACTGCTCGCATCGATTTGTTCGCCGATTCATGCGTACACAGTTCCACGCGGCGCAGATCCGAAGCACACTGATGGATATCCGCAGGATCGACTCTTTATTCAGCGATTCACTGGGCCTGTCAATATGCTCTGCAACGAAAAAAGTTTTTCGAATGCGGAGATTGTGGCGCATGCGTTCAAGACACTTCAGCGCGGAACGCTTGTGGGAATGCCCACATATGGCGGCGTGATTTCGACGGGTTCTGCGTCACTGCTTGATGGCACGACCGTTCGTATGCCCACACGCGGTTGGTACTTACTCGATGGCAAGGACATGGAAATGAATGGAGCGGTCCCCGACATTCTTGTTACGCAGACTCCACAAGATGAGTCAGCAAATTCTGATCGCCAATTGCGCGCTGCGGTTGAGAATCTTCTTCAGCGAACGCCAAAATCTTCGGCAGCGCAAACAATTCCGATCGCACCAAATGCTGCGGTTGTTCCAAGCGGTGGTTGAACAAAGCGTTACTCTCTCACGATGAATCCCATTCGATATCACACCAGTCGTCCGCACCCGTGGCATGGACTTCGCTGCGGAAACAATCCGCCGCGCATTGTGCAGGCGTTTATCGAGATCACGCCTTTCGATTTGGTGAAGTACGAAGTCGACAAAGAGTCTGGATATTTGCATGTTGATCGCCCGCAGCGCACCAGCGCTACTCCGCCGATGCTTTATGGTTTTATGCCTCGAACCCTGTGTGCAAATCGCGTGGCTGCGCTCAGTCCGCACGCAAAGAGAGCAGACGGAGATCCGCTGGATGTTTGCGTCCTTTCAGAGCGACCGATCAACAAGAGCGACCTCGTCCTTGATGTATGCGTTGTAGGAGGTCTGCAGATGCTCGATGACGGAGAAGCCGACGACAAGATCATCGGAGTTCTGGTGGGCGATCCTGTGTGGGATAGCGCGCGCGAATTGACCGATCTTCCGCCACTGGTGATCGAGCGGCTTCAACATTATTTTTCTACGTACAAACTTCATATCGGAGAGAAGCCCACGACATCGATTCGAGATGTCTATGGATATGAGCGCGCGGCTCAAGTTGTGACTGCTGCGATGGAGGATTACAACGAGGTCTACCCAGATCCTTTGCTCAAACCGCTCGGCGGCGTGTAATCCTGTTCGCGCGGCGGAAACAGCCACGGTAATGCATAAGTGAGCAGCCGTGAAAAGATCCCGCCGGGCTCAGACAGTCCTCGGCGACCGACACGATCTCGTTTACGAAATTTGATTGCAAGTTTCGTCGGCCACCTGCGGAACTCGCCCGGCAGAATTTTACAACGGCTGGATACGCAAACAGATGCGCGGCGGATCTGAAAACGTTCAAGCGAGAATTTGATTCGCCAACGTGAGCAGCCGTGAAAAGATCCCGCCGGGCTCAGACAGTCCTCGGCGACCGACACGATCTGATTTGCGAAATTTGATTGCAAGTTCAGTCGGCCGCCTGCGGAACTCGCCCGGCAGAATTTTTCAACGGCTGGATACGCACATCGATTTGCGTGTGCGCCGTCGGGACCATGTCCTGCGCGAGTTTGCAAGCCGAGCCGGAGTCTGCGTAGTTGTCTTGGCGCGCGCCGGAGGGCGGGCTGGATTTCAGGGCGCAGCATGTTTGAGCGCCAGGATATGAGTCCCGCGGCGTTCACATAAACCATTCTTAATTTGTTTGAGTCCGGGGTCAAATCAGTCCGCTGCCAAAATGTGCACGAACCACATTTGAGTCCATGCATGCGTTCAGGGGCGTATCAAGAACCCCAAGCAGCCAGGAGGGCTGCAAGGTCTGGTCCGCCGACGACGCCATCTCCATCGATGTCGCCACTTCCGATTCCGCCCCAATTGCTCAAGAGAATGGTGAGGTCTGGGCCATTGACGAATTGATCGCCATTGAGATCCGCGGGGTTCGATGAGACGAGAGTGATCTGGCTAGAATCTAGCGCGACTGGCGCACTTTTTCCGTGCAGCACCCAAAGGTTGTACGCCGTTAAGCCTGATCCATCATTCGCAGTATCCCGCAGAAATTCCATGTATTCACGGCTGGAAGTTTGATAATAAAAGTTCACAACCGCAGTCTTTGCATCGGCGGGAATGGGGTAATTCGTGTTATCCCAGTATTGGCCGTCCGCATAGGAATATCCAACAATGCTTGCGCCAGCGGCATCGAAAGCAGCGTTGGTGAAACCACGTGGCGGGATTCGATTATCAAGCGCCACAACATTTGAAAGAGCCAAATGCATCGACTGTCCCACTGGCAGATGGGTTGCAGTCGCAATTGCTTGGTCGATCACATGCTTTGCTTGATAGACCTTCGTATCACTTTCATTCAGCGTTGCAGTCGCAAGGTCATACGCTCCTCTTTGTTCGAGAAGTGTTCCGCTTGCGTTGTAGAATTTCACATTCAGCCACGCGCGACGGCCTTCTGGATATCCAGTCGGAAGTTTGTGTCCAGATTGGTTGGTGATCTTGACCTGGAGTTGGCCCGCAACTTGCGTCAATTCCATATCTGATGCATCACGCAGCATTTGCACATTGCGTGCTATCGAATTGTCGACGCGTTCTGGAGTCAGTCCAAAATATTCTGCGTCTTCACCCATCTGTGTGGCAACTCCACGCAAGACCCAAGTGTTTGATCCAGCAAATGAATGCTGAGGAACATTTGGTCTCTCGGTGGTTGGATCGCCTTCATAAAAAACACAGCCGCCGCCTTGTTGATCTGGCATGTGACAATCTTGGCAACTCTTCATCACACCAGTTGGGTGATTTCCACCGAAGCGCCTATCAGCAAAATAAACTCCAGTTGTTGCAAATGTGCTGTTGAGCCACTCGGAATATGTTCGCTGTTCTGGAAACATATCACTCTTATCCATTGTGGGGTGCGACGCTCCCAACGCATTCAGCGCCAATTGCCCGTTTGGAAGTTTGCTGAAAACAGGATTGCTGACATCATGACACGTCCCACAAAGCGAACCGTTCGAGTGATAGGGGGAGTAAATTAATTCGGGACCGCCATGAAAATTCTGCGGAACATCATCGAATGGTCCACGGCGAACATCTTTCGGATCAATGACGAGAGAGCCATTGCCAAGATTCGGTGATGGAAGCAAACCTGCCGCGAAGAGTGGGTCGATCACTTCTGGATCTGGGGTTGGGTCTTGACCCTTTTGTGGATATCCAATTGCGCTGCCTGAGCCCAAAGTTGGGTTCACAACACGGTGACAAAAATGACAGTTGATTCCATCGAAATCATCTTGGGTGAACTGAGAGAGATCTCCAGTCGAACTATGCCCCGCAAGCCAAGCGCCCGGTGCGTGACAACGAATGCAAAATTCCCCTGAAAGATTCGCGTCCTGATTTGCGATCGCCAAAGCCGCGTGCCAAACAGGATCGCGTGCTGCCTGACCCATCATGCTCACAACCCAGGTGTCGAATGGAGCAACAATATTATTATAGTTCCCGTGACAATAGGAACAATTGTTGGAAGCTTGAACTGGTTCGAATGCTGTCGAGTCGGGGTTGGGTTGGGTTCCAGGAGTAAAGAAATCATTTGCGTTTGTCGGGACTTGCACTTGTCCGCCTCCACCAGGCAGCGCGAGAACTGATGTCGATAGAAGTGCGACTCCGCTCAATGCGAGTATTGCAATCAATGCAAATTTGGCATGTCGTCGATTTTTCATTTCTGATTTCATTTTTGATTTCATTTTTTAACGTTGAATTCAAGCCAGCCATCTCACACGAAAACCGTAAGAAAAGTGTGATCGCCTTGGCGCCACATATGTCCATCCGTATTCAAGGTGCGTTCTAGGTCTAAAATGTCAAAAGAATCATAAAATTAGAGGTCTAATTTTGTTATAGGACTTTCGCTGCTGCCTCTGCGGTCTCAACCTACTTCGGCAAATTCAGGCTTTCTTCAATCCGCTGGACAATCGTCCGCTCGTAAGCCAGATCGCGCCCAATAGGCGTCCATTTCGTGCTATCCCGCGTCGATTCGTCCTTTGCATCCGCAGGCTTGACATCAAGTTTATTCGTCCAGTTCGACGCCAAACTTCCCGAATATGTCGACGGCTTGGTTCCTTCGGTGAACGACCTCTCTATATAGACCCACACATCCATGTCGATTGGTCCGGTGCATGTTTGCACATCGAATCGGTCTTGCGCTCGAGTGCTGCCGGGAATCGCGGGACCATGCAGAACAGGATCTGCCTGAACTGCATCGAGATGCGCGCCAACTGGAACGAATTCAAATCGAATCCGTCTTCGACGACTTGCAATTGTATTTGCAGTCGCCTCTTCAAATCCATCATTATCAAATCGCCAAGGTTCGAGAGCACCACCCGCATGGCGCGGCTCGGTCTCGATGATTCCATTTGATCGATCAACGACCACCACCTTGTATCCCATTTGCTGAGCAGTTCGAGCCGCGGCGTCGAATGCATCGCGGTATTGAGCAGGAGTGATCGTCAATTGGTCGGTGCCTTCGTTGGTCAGCGCTCCCATACAGCCGCTCATCGCAAGCACGACCAGTATCGTGATCGTCAACAATGAAATGTGGGCGTTGTGCCGCATGAAACAAAAGTCTACCGTGATCCTGTATTGGCAAGATCAATTCGCGGATCGATCCACGCATACAAGACGTCGACAACAAGATTGAGAACAATCAATAAGACGGCATAGACCAGCACAACTCCCATCACAAGCGTGATGTCTTTGCCCAAGACCGCATCGACGAAATGGCGGCCGAGCCCTGGAACTGCGAACACTTTTTCAACGACAAATGAACCCGTCATCGCAACCGCAGTGGCGGGACCAAGAAACGAAAGCACTGGAAGAAATGCATTCTTCAGCGCATGACGCCAAGCGGCTTGTCTGCGAGAAAGCCCCTTCGCACGAGCGGTGCGCAAGTGATCTGTAGTCATCTGTTCGACAAGGCCAAATCGAAGCAGTCGCGCAATGTATGCCGCGAATGGCAGCGAGAGAGTCAGCATCGGCAAGAATGCGTGGACGGGAGTTCCCCATCCTGCAATTGGAAAAATCCGAAACTTTGCAGCGAACAACACAATCAAAAATGATCCAGTTACAAATGATGGCACGCTGATTCCGATGAGAGCGATCAATTGCGTTCCTGCATCCAGCCACGATCCTGGTTTCAATCCACCAACGAGTCCAGCGATCGTCCCGATGATTAATGCAATTGCGATTGCTCCTAATCCAATCGTTGCAGAAATCGGAAATCCAGCGCCGATGATTTCATTCACGGTCCAATCTGGATTGCGCATGCTTGGACCGAGATCAAATGGAGCATCATTCCATCCCATCACCCAACCAATGCCGGTGACGCGCGCCACATAGCCGCCGAAAAATGTGACGGGGCTATCAAGTTGATATTGCCGATTCATTGCATCAACAATTTCTTGCGGAGGTTGTCGACCTTCCTGCAACATGGGATTTCCAGGGATCAGCCAAACTAAGAAGAATGTCAGGGCAACGACCACGAAAAGAACGAGTGGCAATTGCAACAATCTGCGAATGATAAAACCCATCATGGCGATGGACTCGCACTCTGCTCATCCACTCGGTGAAGGCGCGACAATCTTTGATCGAGTCGTGGACTGCGACTGATTCCGCGCATCTTGGCGGGGTCATACATATAGAGCGTTACATATTGACACAGCGGAAGCATTGGCAATTCTTCCTCGACCAACAACCGCTCTGCCTCACTCAGAATTTTCAATCGTTTCTCGGCGTCGAGTTCGGCGGCAGCTTGCTCGAGAAGCGCGTCAAAGCGCGCGTTGGAAAATGCGCGATCATTATTTCCATTGCCTGTCTTCGCCAAATCCAAGAATGTCGTAGGGTCTGCATAATCTCCATACCAACCACCGCGTGCGATCATAAAATTGCCGCGCCGAAGATCTTCCTTCGCAAACTTTCCATCTTTGCCACGAAGTTCGCACTGCACGCCGAGCGCATCGCGCCACATGGCAGCGAGCGCAATCGCAATATTTTTCACGCGCGGATTTCCAGTCATATACAGCATGTCGACAATTGGAAAAGGTTCACCTGCTGCGTTTTCAACGATGCCATCTCCCGTGCGGTCAATCCAGCCAGCCGAAGCCATCTCTTCGCGCGCACGAACAACGTCGAATGGCAATCCCGTTGGCGAAACATATCCATCGATCGATCCTCGCGGGACAATGGTCGTTGCCACGGACTCGTTCAAGCGAGTCACAGAAGTCGTCAACCGAACTTTATCGACAGCGAGTGCAAACGCTCGTCGAACGCTTGCATTCGCAAACGGATTCGGCTGGCCATTCGAAAGCAGGGCACGACAATTGAAACTCCAAAAGTCGGTACCGAATGCGCTCAATACATGTACGTCTCGCCGTTCGCCCATCGCCGGATCTGGCGCAGGCAATGCAGCAAGCGCCTCGTCTACGCTTGCACCAGCATTCATTCGCAATTCATATTCTTCTCGGTGACGATCCAACCATTTGCGCGAAGACTCTGCGAGGTCTGCACGAAACTCTGCAGTCAAATCGCTGATCCAATCAATACTTCCGGATTCATAAGCCAACACCGCGGTGTTCGCATCCTCGATGGGAATGACCTCGACACTTTTTGCAAGTGGCATATTCGGCCCAACGTACATTTCGTTCGGTTCCAAGCGCATTGAGCGTTTGTATTTCCAATCAACAAGTTTCATCGGGCCATTCGTGATCAACACGCCGGGTTTCGTCCAACCTGGGTCAGATTTCAGAAATCCACTGATTGGATCAATCCTCGTAAACCGATCGAGGGACGCTTGATTGATCGGCGCAAGAGTTTGAAATGCGCAGAGATCAAGCCAATAAGGAACTGGACTTTGCAGTTCAATGACAAGCGTGTGCGAGTCGGGAGTTCGTATCCCAACCATCTGATCGAAAGCCGCAAGCGTGGAATCCCAAAGCGCCTTTGCACTTTGCGCATCATGATTCTTTCCCGCGGCATACTGCGCCAAAGCATTTGTTCGCCATGCGAAAAATTCGCTCGCGCCGCGCACTGGAAAAAGAAGTTCGGAATAATCGGCAGCGGTATCGGGAAGCAGCAGCCGCCTCCACGCATTTCGAAAATCCATACTGGTCACCGGATCACCGTTGGTCCAGCGCGCATCGGGGCGCAGATGAAATGTCCATGTCTTTGCATCAGGCGAAGTTTCCCAGCTTGTCGCAACCGCTGGGGTCGGAAGGCCAGTTTGAGAATCACGAGAGCAAAGTCCGTCGAAGAGCGATCGCGAGATGCGTAAATCCTGCATATAACTCATCCGCTGAGGATCGAGAGTGAAAACATCACTACTCGCGAATTTGATTTCCGCCGGAAGGCGAGAGGGATCGAAAGTCAGCAGCGCGCGAGCCAGCACAATGGTCGCGATGATCAAGAAAAAGGCGACGATCCAGCGCATCGCAGGAGAGAGTACGCCTTCAAGAAATGGACGCGGGATTATTTCTTTGCTGGGGGAGAGGGAGGGGTCGCGGGCTTGCCGGCCGCGCCGCTTGAAGCACTACTTTTGCCACCTAAAAAAGTCTTTTGAATAGTGTCGACTGTTTTATTGACTTGTGCATATGCCTCGACGAGCGAGTCTGGTTCGCTCGGTACGGGCAAACTCTTGATTTCTTTCAGCGTTGGCTCGAGTGCTTTCATAACTGATGCAACATCAGCTTGAGATGCCAATGGGACTTGATCCCTCATATAGATGGCAAGGCTTCGATTGACTGCTCGAATCATTTCGGGCTTGACGGTTCCTTTGCGGATTTGAAGAACGATCGATCCGAGGGTGGCGACAAATGCCGTTCGAGCAAACGCTTGGCTTGCCTTTGGAACTTTCGGCGAAGTCGAAAATGTGCAAAGCGCTTGAATGTCATACGCGGCAACCATCCAATCCGCTTCCTTTGCAGCACTCGAAGAGATGATTTTCAATACGCCGTCTGCTTGGCCACTCGTCAAATCAATTGGTGTTCTCAGGGTTGCCAGTCCGCCAGCGGCAACGAGTCTCAAAGAAGCGTTCGGCTGGTTCTTCGTAACAGTTTGGTCTGCGAGCAATACGATCGAATCTGGGCATTGCAGTGACTTCACAACTTCAAGGGCGTTCGTGGCGTTGAACGCGGAAGGGCTCGAGATTATTTTCTTCAGGCCCGGCAAAATCATCGCGGCAAACAACGGTCGAAATGCAGGATTGACCTGTTGAGTCGTCATCGAAGAGACAAGCATTTCCCGTCCACTTCGAACATCGGACGGATCTATGCTGTTCAGTTTTTCAATGGACAGAGCAATGAACTTCGCAACTTCGGCTTTCGTTGTCGAATCGATCGTGGTGCTTTGAGTAATCTTCTCTGTGAGCTTTTGATCTTGGAGTTTCGTCCCTGCCTGTCGGGCAGATGCAACCGTCCCAAGTGAAAGCACCATGATGCTCGCAATCGTTCCAAAGATGATGATGCGGTTGAGGCTCATACGGGTGAAAGAGTGTAACGCAAAGAGAGTACACTTCACTCATGCTGGCGATCGTTCTTGGCGTCTGTCTTGGTTTCCAATCGGGGGCGGTCAATCCGACCCCACCAGCGCTTCCCATTGCCGAAGGCGCGCGAAATCGTTACGCAAATATACTGATGAGTCAGGCGTATTTGTTGGTTTCGCCGACAGATCTCACTCCTGCGGAGCTCGATGCAGCGATATTTCTGAGCCGAAAAGCTGCACTTCTGCAACCTGCAGATATTGACAAATGGCGCATGGTGCTATCGCTCGCAAGCCTCTCGGGGGAAATGTCGCCTTATGCGGCGGAGGTGTCGCAAGAGGTGATTGGCCGTCTCGTCAAATTATGTCCAGAGGATCAAGTCCTGCGCCTACGAAGAATCTTGCAGGACATCGATCGGCGAGAAACCGCTGTCGATCGAGTGAATGCATTTAAGAAGTATCTCACCCCAGAGGCGATCAAAGTTATTCAGGCTCCAGTTGCATCGCGAATCGCATTCGATCTCGCATTGTTCCAATTCCGCAGAGGCGACACGGAAGCGTTCGGCACATATCTCATGCAGAGTTTGACTCTCTCTCCTGCATTCCCCGCCGCTGCCGAAACCTCTGCGGGGTTTATCAACGAACGCATCGACGATCCGGTGGGAGAGTGTGAATTGTTGGTCACTGCCGCATTAGCCAATCCAATCGAGACTCGTTCTTGGAGTCGCCTTGCTGCTCTACTGCTTCAAGAGGGTGCGTATGGATCAGCCGCGCGCGTATATCAAATTGCAATTCAGTCGATGCATTTAAAAGAAGACCTCGATTCAGTTCAGAATGTCCTCGCAACTGATTACGCATTATCTCTCTGGGGGGCGGATCGTCCAATTGACGCAATCCAAGTCTTGGCTCAGCTTGTCTACGATTTAAAACTCAGGCAGTCGACAGCCATTCAATCGAATAATCCTGGGATGACCAGAGCACAATGCGAGGCGGTGGATTTTCCACTGTCTCCACTTGTTGCGATGATTGACGCAACAATTCGAGCAGAGTCGAAAGATCCTGGTGCCGCCGTTTCGATCTCAAGAATGGTCACTGCCGCGGCCGCTCAGGCGGAACGTGACGATCCCGAGGCTGACCGCGCGAAGAATGCGGCACAAATTGCCACAAACCCAGAATTCGCGGCCACAGCCCGTGAGAGCGCAGAGTCTGCTGCACAAGGATTGCTCGATGCGGCAACTTCCGCGGCGCTTCTCGACGCAGAGGCTTCTGCGGTCCAAAGCTTGCTCGATCTCGCGGAGCGCAGATTTCCGCTCAGTGATGATTCGAAGATTCGATTTGGTGCGTGGAAGAAACTGAAAGAAGGCGATGCTCCAGCGGCGCTCACGCTGATCAGTCAGTCGAAATCAGTTCAGCCTGCGACGCAGTTGATTCGCGCGAAAATTCTTACTGCGTTGAGTGACAACAAAGGAGCCGCAAAGATCTATCTCGATATCGCTCGCAACGAAACTGGTTCTCTCATCGGGCTCTTCGCATCAAGTCGATTGAAGACACTGTTGGGCGCAAGTATTCCTGCGAAGGAGTCCGTTCGAAAACTCGACGGAGTTGTCGCGTCAATTCCCCCGATTATGGAGCAGTACGTTTCCGGGCTAGAGGCTCCAGTTTTGTTTCAAGTCGTGCCAGAGAAAGAATTACTCGAACCATTCGATCCGATTCGTTATCGATTGACCTTAAAGAATCAATCGATCATTCCATTAGCAATTACTTTGGCTGGGCCGATCAAGCAAAACGTTTTATTGCAGCCGCGGATTTCCTCGACAATGAATCCTGGAGTCAATCGCCTCGTGCCTCAGGTCGTCCCATTCGACCGAGCGATCGAACTCGCTCCTGGCGAATCCATGTCGATGAACTGGGACTTCGGTTGGACAGAGGTTGGTCTGCGAATCTGCCAAGATCCGCTCTCAGGAGGAATCGTAGATATCCGAGGCTCCTCGAATTTTGACGCAAGCGCTGGCTCTTTTATCATGGGAGAGTTTGGTGCACAGCCGAGTGTTCCTTCGGTTCAAGTGAATGGCGTTCGTCTCACGCCCGAATGGATCTCATCGAAGATCGCCTCAGTTGCCACTCCAACAACAGACTCTGATCTGGTTGATCTTGTTCTTCTCGCATTCGCTGCAAATAAAAAAATAATGGCGCCAGAGACGGAGGCCGCCGCATGGAAGTCGGTGACAGAAGGATTTGGAAAGCTTCCGCCTGAGGCTCAGAGTTGGGTGTTGCTAGTCGGTCCGCACGAAGCACCTGGATTTGAACCCGTTCTAGATATAGCTCGTGCGACCACATCAGTTGATGTTCGCGCTGCATACCTCTTGAATTATTGCTCGGCACAAGATGACGGACAACTCGCCGCGGCGTTGCGTACAGATGATCGCTTCTTACGATTGGTCGTCGAAGTGCTCGCTTCGAGATTTCAGCGAGAAGCGATTCGTTCAGACGAGAGAATGATTGGCGCAACCTTAGGTGCTGCGCCGGGTATTGTAGAAAAGATGAAAGAAGAACAGAAAGCGCTTCAGGACAAGGCGGCCAAATAGTTTGCATTTGCCAGCATGACTTCTCAATCAAAGAAAGTATTGCGTGCAGTTGGATTTGTTGTTGGTGTTGCGCTTTTGGGCGCAGCCATCGCCGCAATCGTGCGAAGCGCACCAACACTGGATCAACTTCGCGCAGTCATCGCTCGACCTGATGGATGGTTGATCGCTTGGGCTGTTGCGGCAACGATTGGAAATCTCGTTGGCGCGAGCGGAATGTTTTATGCTCTCGTGCGCACGTTTGGACGAATCGGCTTTTTCGAAATGGGGAAGTTGATCGCCGCATCTTCGGTGCTCAATTATTTGCCGATGCGTCCTGGGTTGGTCGGTCGCGTTGTCCATCAAGAAGTTGTCAACGCAATACCAATGCGCAGGTCCGTACTTTCGATCGTGGAAGCTGCGGTGATTTGCGCCGTGACTGTGCTTTGGCTGGCAATCGCAGTGGCAATGATTCGTTTCACTTCGGCGCGCGCAGTTGGCGCAATCATCGCGGCTCTGCCGATTTTCTGCGGACTTACATTTTTGCTGCCAGAGCATCTTCTGTGGCGCAGATTTCTCGAGGCAATCTTCTGGCGATGGATCGATCTCTTGTCGTGGGCAGTGCGATACGCAGCAGTCTTTGCGATGCTTGGCGTGGACTTATCGCCAGAGAGCGCTGCATCAGCAGCTTGCATCGCGGCGGCTGCAAACATGATTCCATTCTTGGGGAACGGTCTTGGGGTGCGAGAGTGGGCGATCGGACTTGCAGGGCCAGCGCTTGCAACATGGACGACGGATACGGGGCTTGCAGCAGAGTTGCTCAATCGCTGCCTCGATTTGGTGGTTGTCGTGCCGCTTGGACTCGGCGTCATGCCGGGCATCGCGAAACGCATTCGCAATGCAGGCCGAGAAAAAACATCTCCAGGTATGGAAAGTAAGATCGGATCATGAACAAATCTGAACTCGCACACCGTATCGCTTCAGCCGCACTCCTGCGCGGAACATTCACGCTTCGCAGTGGTCGAACAAGCAATTTCTATCTGGACAAATATCTTTTCAGCACTCAGCCTGATGTGTTGGCGGAACTGGGCAAATTGTTCGCCGTATCGATCGCCAAAGGAACAACTCGTCTTGCAGGCGCGGAACTTGGTGGGATTCCGCTTGTCAGCGCAGCAAGTATGGCAAGCGGGTTGCCCTGTGTTTTCATTCGAAATCAGAAAAAAGAGTATGGCACTGCCAAACAACTTGAAGGGGTCTTAGTTGCGGGCGATAAAGTTGTGATCGTCGAAGATGTCGCAACGACAGGTGGTCAAGCGCTCGAAGCGGCAAAGGTCATTCAAGATCTTGGTGGCGTGGTCACGCACATCATTGCGACCATCGATCGTATGGAAGGCGCTCGAGAAAATATCGAAGCCGCTGGCATTGCGTTCGAGAGTTTGTTTACGGTGAAAGAACTGATGCCAAATGGGTGAAGCGCTCGACTTGGCTGTCGTTGTGACGACATTCAACAACAAGCGCACGATCGAGCGCTGCCTGAGAAGCGTGAAGGGGTTGGCGAAAGATATCTATGTCGTTGATAGCGGCAGCACCGATGGCACAGTCGAACTTTGCAAAGAGCAAGGGGCTCAAGTCGTGCATCAAGCGTGGCAGGGATTTGCAAAGCAGAAGGCGTTTGCGCTATCGCTCGCCACGACGCAAGCGTGGATATTGGTTCTCGACAGTGACGAAAGCCTCGAGGCTGATTTGCAATCTGGATTGCGAGACGCGATCACTCGCGCCACGCCTCAGACGAGAGCCATCGAAATCAATCGCAAGATGTGGTACGTCGGTGGCTGGATCAACCATGTTGGGTTTCCTGATTGGGTGGTGCGTTGCGGTCGGCGCGGCGCACTCAGGATGATTGATCGGTCTGTGCATGAATGCTTTCAAGCCGACGGATTGACTGTGCGTGCGCAAGGAATTTGCCGTCACGATTCTTGGGATGGTTTCTGCGATGCGCTCGATCGAGGTGCGAAGTACGCAAAACTCTCTGCTTCGCAGCGTCAGCCAAGCAAGTTTCCAGTGATTTCTGCGACCTGCAGCATTCTTGCGATCATCTTCAAGCAGGGGATCATGCGCCGAGGATTCCTCGATGGATGGCGCGGCGCTGCTGCGATCGCCGCATATTGCATCGGCCGATTTGCTTCGACCATGGCGGCGTACGAACGAAATCGATAGTCGCTCAACCACCCACGCGACTGCGCAAGTTGTCCAGCACATTCATGAAGTTGATGTACGCGTCGTATGGACTTTCATACGGGCTGAAATATTTGTGCACGTCGCCGTCTGACCAATACTTCGTGCACATGTAATACAAGTGATCGCTTGTGGTCAGCTTGCGCCAATCTTCTAAGACATGTTCGTCGCCTGCTTCGTGCTTACGTTTAACAGCTTCTTCCAATCGATACAGTTCCGCCGCAGCGTTGTCTTGCAGCGGATTGCCAAGCCACGCGGTGATGTCGCGCTCTGTGTCGGCCCAAGAAATTGGCCGGTCGACGTCGTATTCGCCGACGGGTTGATGGATATCCGCGACTTGCGATGGCGTCAGGAATGTGTTCTGTCCAGGATTCACGTCGAATATTTTTTCAGGCATCGCATCGAGGAATTTGAAGATTCCTGTTTCGGCCCATTGATGTTCACCGAGCGTTTCGTAATCCATAAATAAGTTGCAGAGAAATCCGTTGCCGTTGATTTGATTCACCCACTTGGCAAATTTTTCCGCAGAGAGCGGCCAATCTGCCCAGTTGCGATCTGAGAATCGAAATGCGATGTCATCCGAAAGGCGATAATTTTTCAGCAGCAATTTGACTGCGTTGCATCCCGCAGGAATCGCGCGCGGCGGTGGCGAATAAACGAAATTTGGCGATCGTGTGGCCAAGAGTCGGTCCACGCCTTCACACAAGATTGCCTTGTGCTTTCCAAGCCAAGAAATATGTCCTGCAAGTTCGTTATTAAAGATCAACTCGGTGTTGCGAAAGACGGTTGGCGTCACGCCGAAAATTCTTCGAAGTCGATCTTCTTGATTGGCAATCTGTGCATTGAATTCCGGTTTGGAAAAGAGGAAGGAGAGCGAATGATGGCTTGTCTCGCCAATAAATTCGCACGCGCCTGTCTCCTTCAGTTCGCGCATGGTGTCAATCACATCAGGCGCCCACTGTTCCAATTGGTCCAGCACGGTCCCAGAGAAGGAATACGAAACACGAAAGCGCCCTTGATGGCGCTTGACCAAATCCAGAATTTGTTTCGTCGCTGGGCGATAGCACTTATCGGCAACCTTTTTCAGAATCGATGCATTTGCATCATTGTCAAAATAAAACGGGTCGCTGTCAAAGACCGAATACTGTCGGAGCCGATAAGGTTGATGGACTTGAAAATAGATGCAAACTGCTGTCATGGGATTGAGGAGTCTACGGTCTCACCTGCTATTCTTTGATCCCATATAAAAGGAGCATCAATGAGCACGAATCCAGTCGTTCCACTTCTCGACCTCAAGCCACAATACCAAGCAATTAAGCAGGAGATTGACGAGGCTGTTGCCCGCGTGATCACCAGCCAGATTTTCATACTCGGTCCGGAAGTCGAAGCCTTCGAAAAAGAAATCGCAGAGTACTGCTCGGTCAAGCATGCCATTGGATGCACCAGCGGGTCGGACGCGATCGTCCTCGCGCTGATGGCGATTGGTGGAAAGCCTGGTGAAGAAGTGCTTTGCCCGTCGTATACATTTTTCGCAACCGGCGGCGCAGTCGCACGCATTGGAATGAAGCCAGTGTGGGTCGACATCGATCCAGTGACATACAACATGTGCCCAGCACTGACTGCGGAAGCCGCGAAGTCGTGCAAGAAACTCAAAGCGATTATGCCAGTGCATCTGTATGGTCAATCGGCGGACATGGATGCTTTTTATACTCTCGGCACTCGACTTGGCACCGCGGTTATTGAAGATGCTGCGCAGGCGATTGGATCGCGTGATGCGCAAGGCGCGCCAGTTGGAACGCGCGGCGCGATTGCAACGTGGAGCTTTTTCCCATCGAAAAATCTTGGTGGATTTGGTGATGCAGGAATGTGCACGACGGATTGCCCCCATCTTGCTGATTCGATGAAGATGTTGCGGGTGCATGGAAGTCGTGTGAAGTACATCCATAAATCTGTCGGTATGAACGGTCGCTTGGATGCGCTGCAAGCTGCGGTTTTACGCGTGAAATTGCGGCATTTAGAGGCTTGGCATGCTGGCCGTCAACGCAACGCTGCGTTTTATGATGGCGCATTCGCAGCGGCGGGCGCGAGCGATTCTCGA
>CAJCCX010000229.1 GCA_903961015.1 uncultured bacterium | reverse complement strand
CGCAAGTGTTCTCGCATATGCGCCCTGAGGCATTTGAATAGTTTGACTCGTTCCATTTCCAACAACAACGACACGATGCGCACTTTCGATGGTGAAAACATCGCTATCAGCACCTTCGATTGAAGCTTTGCCGAATGCTCCAAATGCAACGGCACTCGGTGGGTTCACGGTTTGAATTGGATTTTTACTTGGCTCGCATGTTCCGCCAGTGATGTAAATCCAATTTCCTTCGGCGCTCCCGCCAACGATTCGGCGACCATCGGAAAGAATTCGCTCAAGCCTGCCAGCTTCTCTCGTTGTCGCAAAGAATTCATCGCCAGATCCATTTTCATCGGCTTCGAGACGATAGAGCGCCCGACCAAATGTTCCTGCAATTGCATATGTGTTTGGTGCAACCATATCGATATCGAGCGCACCTCGAACCCGAATTTTTTGTTCATCCGAAAGTCCCCCACTTGCGATCTTCCATGTCGTCATTCCAGTCTGCGTAACGGCCCACAACCTTCCATCGATTTCGCGCAATCGAATCACTTCACCATCCACAACTTCAGCCGCAATCTCCTGCAAGTTGCTGTCCATGATTCCAACTCGAGCAGATTCCTTTTCTTGGTCAACAAATGCGATCAACTTTGGCGTGCCAACTGGTGCAGAAATGTTCTGCAGATCAGTTGCGCGCCCAAGAATTGTTTCATCTGAAAGCCGAATGATCTCTCTATTACGAGTTGCCACTCGTCCTACTGCAGTTCCAACAACGCGGCCGCAAACTTCAGTCCCTGCAAGAAAGCGCTCGCCAGTATCTAGGCGAATGACTCCACCAAGACCGCTGACATATAAATCTCCATCGACAACAGAAAGGCTTTCGGGACGAATTCCAAGTGCCTTCTCTTTGATGGTTTCAACAACCATGAGCGCACTCGGATTCGTTCGATCGATTCGAACCACTGCTGTTCGATCCAAGACGGCAATCAGATCTCCTTGATATTTCACGAGATCAACAAGCGCACCAGATTTGCCAACGGGGAAGCAGACGAGTTTGTCTAAGACCGCACCATTTTTCGTACTGAGTACTAAAAGAGTTGGCCCAAATCCTTGAAACCATGTTTCATTATCAACGAAAGTTCGCCAATGCGTCCCTCCTACAGAGTGGCTGACATAAGCCTCCTTCGGCCGCTCGTCGGCCTGAGCGGTCGGCGTATATGTCGTGAGACAACCTCCGAGTGGGACAATTATGCCTGCGGCAACAAGAAAAAAAACATGTGACAAATACGAACGCATATTCAAAAGTCTAGCGCAGAGTGGTACTCTTCATCGCATGAGCCAAGGACGGATCGAACTGCTGCAGAAAATGCTCGAAGAGGATCCAAAGGATGCATTCTGCCGATATGGAATGGCACAGGAATATTTGAAGGCAGGCGACTACGTCAACGCTGTACTTTGGTTTGACAAAACGATCGAATCCGATGTGGATTATTGCTATGCGTATTACCACAAGGCTCGCGCACTAGAGCAAGCAGGAAAAATTGGAGATGCTGCGGCCACTTTACGAACAGGTCTCGAACGTGCACGTGCATCAGGTGACACGCACGCGATTTCGGAAATTCAATCTCTCCTTGACCAAATCTCATGAGCAGACCGAGCACGACGACTTCTCGACCTCGAGCTCCCGCGAGCCGAAAGGTTGAAAGAATTGAGAGTGATTCCAAAGATCCGCGCTGGGCGAAAATTTTTGTTGATGGCGTGACTCGCGCAGTCGCACGATTGCCGCGAGAGTCTTTGACTGAACTTCGAATCCGAGATGGGATGGCGTGGACTGCAGCCGTTTCGAAACGCGTTGCACAATTCACAACTCGCCGAGAGGCGCGAGAATATTCGATGGGAATGCTGGCTCGAAGTTCTCAAAATGCAACGACAATCTCTCGACGCCTTGAGCGACGCGGATTCGATTTTGTTGTCATCAACGAAACAATCGCATTATTGAAATCAGATGGTTGGCTGAACGACGATACGCATGCAGTGGTTCGCGCCGACAGTGTTGGTCGTTCAAGCCCTGGGTTGAGCGAAGATTTTCTTGCCCAGTCGCTTGAATGGGAAGGGATCGATTCTGCTCGCGCACAACGAGAATCGCGGCGCGTGGCTGGAAATCCAGATTCTCGAAAGCAAGCGCTTGAACTTGCACGCAAAGCAATTCGCCAGAGAGGACGCCGAACCGCACTTGCTGTCGCGGCATCCTTGCTTCGCAAGGGAATCGAGAGCGCTATAATCGAAGATGCGCTTCGTAAAGAAGGAATTGAATTCGATGAATAAAATTGTCCCCATCATCTCCACCACATCACTGCTCTTGATTGTGGGTTGCACCGGCAATCTCAATCAGGTGAACGGCGTGATGGGGACTTCACCCGATTCTCTTCCTGCGCTTGTCGCGAACCCTCCATCAAGCATCCGTCAAGTTGAAAAACCATCGCTGCAAGGTTTGGATCGCCGCAACTGGGAAGTTGTCATGGTCCCAGTTCCGCGAGGTCAAGTAGAAGTCCAGCCTACGTACGTAGATAATCTTGACCTTGCAACGGGAGTCGCTCGCGACAAGGGAACATATCCAACGATCTCGACCGCGCTTGAAGGAGACTCGACAACCAGTTCTGTATTCTTCGATGGAATCATCGAACCCTTTTGGCCAGTCGCTCTTTTTATCGCGGCACCTGTGCGAATGGTTGGCGGCGAATGGCCGATGCAAACAAAACGAGAGCCCAAAGCGAAATTCGAGTTGGTTCCTGCGAAAGACTCGCCTTCTCATGGTGTGAATTGGGAATGGGTCGAAGCACCAAATACAAAGTGAAATGGTTTAAATGTCTACTTTGTTCTCGCCTATTTTAATCGGCGCAATTCAAGCATCCAATCGAATCATGATGGCTCCACTGACGCGCTGTCGTGCGATCGGTCACACTCCGACTGAGCTCATGGCAACGTATTACGCGCAGCGCGCAAGCGCTGGAATGATTATTGCAGAGGCGACGATGGTCATCGAAGGCAACTCTGCGTTTACCAATGAGCCTGGGATTTATTCCCCCGCTCAAGTTGAAGGTTGGCGAAAAGTGACGAGTGCAGTCCATGCCAATGGCGGACGAATCGTTCTCCAGTTGTGGCATGGTGGGCGCGCGTGCCACCCGCTCATCAACGGCGGACAGCAACCCATTGCGCCGAGTGCGATTGCGATTTTAGATTCCAACTTCAAAACCCCCAATGGCGCAGTCCCCCACGCAATGCCCCGTGCACTGGAAGATGCCGAGATTCCAGGTGTCGTGGAAGGTTTCCGGCTTGCCGCGGTCAATGCAAAAAACGCTGGCTTTGACGGCGTTGAAGTGCACGGTGCGAATGGCTATCTAGTCGATCAGTTTCTGCGGGACGGCAGTAATAAACGAACAGGACCTTATGGTGGATCTGTACAAAATCGAGCGCGATTTCTGATGGAGATTCTCCAAGCTATCTGCGGTTCTTGGGATGCTGGGCGAGTCGGCCTGCGTATTTCGCCGCTCAATAGTTTTAATGATGTCATCGACAGTGATCCTGTTGGCACCTACACGTCACTTGCCGAAAATCTCAATGCATTCAACCTCGCATTTTTGCACGTCATGCGAGCAGACTTTGCAGGTCGGCAATCGGGCGACCTGCTGACACCGCTTCGCAAAGCCTTCAAGGGATCGATTATCGCCAACATGGGGTACACGATTCAAGAAGCCGATGATGCAATCAAAAATGGTTTGGTAGATGCCGTCGCATTTGGAAAGTATTTCATCGCGAATCCAGACTTGCCTGCGCGCATCAAGGCTGGATCAGCATTCAACGAATTGAAGCCAGACAATTTCTATTCGCAAGGCCCTGTGGGATACACCGACTATCCAGCCCTCGATGCTCAAGTGAGTAGTACTCTTCACGCGTGATTGCTTTGAAACTCGCATTTGTTCTGCTGCTTGCGACTGTGATTGCATGGCAGTCAGATCGACCAATTGATTCTGCACCGAAGGACTTTGCTGGTCTTTGCAATGTTGTCGCATTTCATGATGGCTTCTATTCCGGGAGTGCGCCTGCTGGCGATGAGGGATTTGACAGTCTTTCCTCGCTTGGGATCAAGACGATTCTTTCGGTCGACGGTGCAATCCCAGAGATTGAACTGGCCGAGAAACACGGCATGCGGTATGTCCATCTCCCAATCGGATACGACGGATTTGACGATGCACGCAAAGCTCAGTTGGTGCGAGCAGTGCGCGATCTTCCAAAGCCAATTTATTTGCACTGTCATCATGGAAAGCATCGAAGTGCTGGAGCTGCTGGGACGATTGCAGTTTCGCTCGGGTGGTTGACGAATGATGAAGCAGCGACGCGGATGAAAGTTTGCGGAACTGCAGCGGGATACAAAGGACTCTGGGCGTGTACGGCTGCTGCTGCGCCGATGACTGCAATTGCCATCGATGCTGCGACCAGTGATTTCCCCAAGATCACTAAGCCAGATTCATTCGTCGCATCCATGGTGGAGATCGACGAAACACTCGATCGTTTAAAACTCGCCGAGAAAAATGGATGGCTCGCGCCGAAAGATCATCCAGATCTTGCGCCCATCAGCGATGCAGGGAAACTCGCGGATCTTTTTCGACTGATCGGCGAACCTCCCGCAAAGCCAAATCAAAATCCGCAAGAACAAGCAGAAAGACTTGCTCAAATTCATCTATGGCTCAAGGCCGAGAGCATGAAAGCAAACGAACTGGAGCGCATGCTGGAGAATCCAAGCGCAAAGACTGCGGAGATGTCACAAAATTTGGCTGCGATTGGCGCAAGTTGCAAGCAGTGTCATGTGAAGTATCGCGATTGATCTGCGACAGAGTTTGCTCGCTAGAATCTTGGCTGCAATGACACACCTGCCGAATGATTCAAGCAAAGACGGCCTTCCCCGCGGCTATCCATTCAACTCCGAATGGGAAATCACGCCTCGAGAACTGCACCGTCGACGCAGTGCTGGCGAAGTGATTGTCCTGATCGATTGTCGAACAAACTCAGAGCGAGATCTCGCACAAATCACAGGTTCGATTCATGTCCCGATGCAGTCGCTTTCTCAACATATCGATTCGCTTCGGGAACATGAAACGTCTGCCATCGTCGTTCACTGTCATCAGGGAATGCGAAGTCTTAAAGTCACTGAAGTTCTCCGTCAAGCAGGATTCGACGATGTCAGAAGTCTTGCAGGTGGAATTCACCTGTGGTCGATTGACATCGATCCGACGGTGCCGATGTATTGACGCCTGTTGAATTGCCAGATTTTCTGCACTATGAACGACCACCCTCACGATCCGCTTCACGGCATGACGCTTGAGGCGATCTTGACGCTGTTGGTCGAGCGGCATGGATGGGAAACCTTGGCGCAGCGCATCAATGTTCGTTGCTTCACCAACGATCCGAGCATCAAGTCCAGCCTGACATTTCTACGCAAGACACCGTGGGCGCGACAGAAGGTCGAGGCGTGGTATCTCTACGACTTGCGGCGCGGGATTGGATGAAATCATTGCCGCACAGTGTTTATCAATTGCACAAACAAACGTAGCCGAGTCCACGAATGCATTGCTTTATTCTTGCGGTACCACTCGTCATTGCAGGTTTCATTGGTGTCATACTGCTCGCGAAAAAGATGAACAAAGAAGATTGAATTGGCGCGAGCAAACCGTGGTGGATCATCTCGTCCTTGTCGATCGCCTTACGCTCGCGGGCCCACACTCGCGAATCAAACATCATCACCCTGCCTTGCACATTTGGCTTTTTGTTTTTCAGAACGACAGCCACCAAACCATTACAGACACCGCACCATCCGCAGCGAAGGCTGCGGACTCGTCCTACGGATTCCTCACGACGCGGAAGCCGAAGTTGTCGAAGGCGCTGCTCGGGGGAAAGTTGAAGCGCTGCGAGCCACGGCAATGGTTGGAGTTGCCGTACCAACAGCCGCCGCGCAGCAGACGATCCGAACCCGTCCTGGGCCCTGTG
>CAJCCX010000228.1 GCA_903961015.1 uncultured bacterium | reverse complement strand
GTATTGGCGAACTGGAAGTTCTGCCTTCCAGAGTGTTGCGATGACGCAGACATCTCCGAATGTCTATACCGCGCAAGTTCCGATGAGTGCATGCGGAACACCTGTGAATTATTATTTCGAAGCGAAGGCGACAAACAATGTGATCGTCACGAGCCCTGCGAATGCTCCGACGTCTTTCAATACGACGACTGGCGCATTTGGGGAGACAATTCTCTCATCGGACACCTTCGAAATCGCTGGAGCGTGGACTATTGGAGCAGCTGGCGATACTGCCACAGCATCTGGACTGTGGACACGCGTCAATCCTGTTGCAACGATTGCTCAACCTGAAGACGATCACACTGTCAATGGAACCTTGTGCTATGTGACAGGACAAGGAGTGGTCGGAGGAACCAACGGAGCAGCAGATGTTGACGGTGGCGCGACAACACTAACCTCCCCGACATTCAGCGCAATAGGTGAAGGTGTGCGGTTGAGTTATTGGCGTTGGTATTCCAACGACAAAGGTGGCTCCCCGAATACGGATTCGATGCCAATCGATATCTCGAACGACAATGGTGTGACATGGGTTTCTCTGGAACTCGTGACAGAAAATGCGAATGCTTGGGTTTCCAAGAGTTTCCTTGTCTCGAGCTTTGTGGCACCAACCGCCACGATGCGCGTCCGATTCGTCGCGAGAGACTTGGGAACGGGATCTACTGTCGAAGCTGGCGTGGATGACTTTCAAGTCTCTGCTCTCAATTGCACCCCACCATTTGTGCCTGCGGATCTCAACCAAGACACTTTGGTCAACGGCGTCGACATGGCGACTCTTCTTGGTGGCTGGGGAACAATCGTCGGCGACGTCAACAATGATGGAAACACCGATGGCACGGACTTGACCATCTTGCTCTCATCTTGGACGGGTTGATTTGGGCGGGTTGATTTGAACGGGTTGATTTGGACGGGTTGATTTTCAATGAAAGCTTTCGCCGATTGGCGAGAATTGTCAAGACAGATCAGATTTTCTGAGTAGACACTTACAATTCTTGCGTATTGTTTAATAGTTCGTCGCGCTACTGGGGTTGTTTCTTGGTTCGGCTCGAACTCGTTTGACATTTGTATCGTTTACAAAGTTCCGCTTCTTAAAAACAATTGAGCCCCCCCAAAATGATGACACGATCCCACGTCGGAATTCTCTGTGCCGCAACAACCTTGGCTTTCTTTGTAGTTGAAGGCGCCGCCCAAGCGCGCCTTCCGATGCAAGGAATGGGCGCGGGAAAATTGCAGACGCAAGTGATCGATGTCGCCACAGGGCGCCTTGATTTTTATAATGCGAATCCTGGAAGTGATTTTTTCGAACGAGGAGAACGAATCACGCGTGTCTATGGTCAAGCATTTTCTCATGGCAAGTCTCCAGACCAAAGTGCCAACGCATTCATTCGCGATCACGCCGATGCGCTTGGAGTTCGATCAAGTGACTTGCTTCCCTTCGGCGCGTTTCCAGATGCGGTTCACTCCGTCGATGTGTACTGGGACGAAGCAACCGAATCATTCCGCTTCACACTGCTGGGATATTCACAAGTGGTCGAAGGCATTCCAGTCTTTCGAAGCGCGCTCAAATTGTTGATGCGCAACGAGCCTGGATTTCCACTTGTCCTTGCATCATCTGAACTGCGAAATCTTGGCGCTTTTCCTGCAACTCTTGCAGCTCGACCAACATTGGGTAGTTTCGATCGCGCAGTGTGGTCAAGCCAAGCAATTCGTCTTGCTGCAATTGCCGAACCAACCGATTCACAACTTGTGATCTTCGCAGGCGTGGATGACAGTCCATCGACTCCAACTCTTGCAGTCAGTTTTATTGTCGAGCGCGGAGTTCCTGGAGTTGGATATTCCAAGATGCTTTATGTTGCAGAAGCGACCACGGG
>CAJCCX010000227.1 GCA_903961015.1 uncultured bacterium | reverse complement strand
TGTGCGGAGCAATTCAATTGCTCGTTGCAAGTCGCTCCAGAGCGGCGCTTGAAATGTCATGGGCTCGTTGGAGATGGGATGCTTAAAACCGAGCAGTGCCGCATGCAGCGCCTGTCGTGTGAGAAGTAGCGCGTCGCTGCTGCCGCCGAAATCTCGTTCAGTCACATGTTTCCCGCCGTACATGTCATCGCCAACGAGCGGATATCCAAGATGCGCCAAATGCACTCGAATCTGGTGCGTGCGACCAGTGAGTAGTTCGAGTTCGACCAACGAGCAACCTTCATATTCTTCCAGCACGCGATACACAGTCTGCGATGCCTTTCCTGTGTCGTCATGTCTTACTGCGTATTTCTCTCGAATTGTCGGATGTTTTCCAAGTGGAAGATCGATCAGATCGACATGCGGTTCCGGATGACCTTGCACCAATGCGATGTATCGCTTGCGTGTTTGACGAAGTTCGAATTGCTTGCCGAGTCGCCAATGTGCGGTGTCGGTTTTCGCTGCAACCATCACGCCGCTGGTGTGCTTGTCAAGTCTGTGAACGACTCCTGGTCGCGCAAAGTCTTTACCAACGGTCGAAAGTTGTCCGCTTGATCGATGTTGAAAATGCCACGCGAGTCCGTTGATCAATGTTCCAGATTTGTGACTGCGTGCGGGATGAACGATCAGTCCAGGCCTTTTGTTGATGACGATCAATTCGTCATCCTCGAAAAGAATATCCAGAGGCATTTCTTCCGCAGGAATTTCGCTGCTGGGCGGTGGAGGAAGAGTTGCGATCACCACATCGCCTCTACGCAACTTCGTGCTGGCTTTGGCAATGCGTCCATTGACAAGCACCGCATCTTCTTCAATCAATTTCTGGAGCGCAGTGCGACTGAGAAAAGGCACGCGGTCAACGAGATAGCGATCCAGGCGCTTTTCAAGATCGTGACTGAGGGTGAAAGTGACTTGGACGGGATGATCATCGTCCGCTGCCGCAGATTCTTCATAGAGTGCGAAGAGCGCTTCGCGATTCACAGTTCCCGAAGTGGTCAGAAGATTCTGCGGATCATTTTCAGCAATATCAGCGCGAATATTGGCGGGAACTTGGGCGGGAACTTGGCCGGGGACTTTGCCAGGAACTTCGCCAGAAAAATCGCTCGCTCCGTCGCTGGGACTGTTGGAGAGCAATTCAAATCTTCACAGTCTTATGGCGCAGGCGCGGGCGCGGGTGCTGGAACTGGCACAACAGCAGGCGCAGGTTCTGCTGGCGTAACTTCAGTTGGTGCAGGCGCATTCACTGGTTGAGCCGCACTCTTTGCAACATCACTCATGAGAAGTCGCATTGCATCTGCCTCCGTTGGCGATGTTCCGTCTGGAAGCTTTAACGGCGTTCCATCAGGAAGCACTGCAACAGGTGGTGCAGGAGGAATCGGATATGGAGATGAAATCACTCCGAGAGTTTCGATGCGAGCCTTTGCTTGACCCGCAACCCATGGATATTGAGTTCCTGCAAGAGCTTGCGCAGCTTCGAGCGAGGTCTTCGCAGTCGCAACATCGCCCTTTGATTCAGCGACTGCAGCGCGACCGAAGAGTGCGCTCACTTCAAATCCTCGACTGGCAGCAGCCTTGGGATTTGCCTGAGCATTCTTGAGGACTTCTGTATACAGACCGTCTGCTTCATTGAGCCATTCCAATCTCATAGCTGGTGTCAACTGCGCATCGGTCGCTGTTGCTTCGCGATCAAATCGTTGACCCGTGACAACACTTTGCAGATATCGATCTCCAGCATTCAGCAGTGCGAACGATGCAACTGCACCAACATCAGCATGCTTGATTGCGACATCTTTCAGCGAGGAAGGAAGATCTGCAGCGTCGAGTTCCGCCCATGCGAGATCTCGCGCTTGCGCCGATCGATTCTTCCACCAGTTCCATCCCATCACCAAGCATGCAACAACCAATACGGCGAGGAGCCAATTGGGTCCGCTGGTCTTGAGCCAGAAAAGAAAGTCGTCGTTGATTCGACCTTCGGTCAAATCGGTTTGTTGCACGTTGCCAAGTCGTTTGCGGTCCATAAGGGGTCGAAGTGTAGCATTCCGTAGGAATTCAATGGGCTGCAAGATTCTTGTGACTGATCTCGATGGAACACTGCTTGATCGCAGTGGTTCTGTTTCCTTGGGGAACCGACAAGCGATCGCTTTGGCGAGAGATTCAGGAATCGAAGTCGTATTCGCAACTGGCCGTTCTTGGCTTGAATGTCGAAGTATTTCTCAAGATGTTCTTGGAACGGGGTTGGTGATTTCGGCTGGCGGCGCCGCTCTTCACGACATCGAAAGCGGCCGCTGCGAAGATCGAATCGTCATTTCGCACGATCTCGTCAGCCACTGCACGGAGAGTCTCATTCGGCATGGGCATCTCGCTCACCTTTTAAAAGATTCGACTCAAGCGGGATATGACTATTTATTAGTGGGCGACGCACAGCTCGATTCAGCGAGTCGTTGGTGGTTCGGAGTGCATCCAGTCACAACTCGCTCTGCGCCACAATTGAATGATGATGCAATTGAACGCTCTGCACAGTTGGAACATGTTCTGCGTGTTGGAACAGTTGCGATGGCGAGTGACTTGGCTCTCGTCGCAAATGCAATTCGCAATGAAGTTCCAGAGCGTCTTGCAATCAAGCATTGGCCTGCATTAGTCGCACTCGGCACTGCTGGCATCGACACGCACTTGCTTGAAATTTTCGATGCGGATGTTGATAAATGGTCAATGATTCAGAGGCTTTGTAAGTTGCGCGGAGTTGACGAGTCGCAAGTGGTTACGGTTGGCGATGGTCTGAATGATGTTGGAATGCTCAGCAGTGCGAAGCAATCTTTCGCAGTCGCGAACGCGGATTCCGCTGTCGCCGCGCTTGCAAAGCACCGTGCCCCAGATCACGACGAAAATGCTTTGGCATTCGTGGTGGCGGAAATTTTACGCAGGCGATGACTCGAGCCTCTTCGCACTACGATCTCCCCAATGAACTCGTCGGAGGATGCAAATGCTGTGACACAATGGTCTCCACCGCTGGCGAGAGTGGATGGATCGGCACTGTGTACTGCGGCTGAAGCACTGCTGAAGGGTTTTCTCGAAACCGAACTTGATGTCCATGTGATTTTCGGTGTCAGGCGCACTCCATTCGATACCGTTTTTCGCGCTGCGGAGTTGGAAGCGCATCAATTGATTCTCCAACGCAATGGAGTTCGAGTCATTGAAGTGCAGGATGCCTCACGCGCAATCGAACTTGCAGCACAAGAAGCTGCGCGCGGTCGGCGCGTTGCGATTCTGATTCCCAACGATGATTTAGACAATGTTGTCTCGGCACTCGCACAATTATCCGAGACGCCGCTTGGCGAATCTGCAGGAATTTGCGTGGTGATGGAGGACAATCCATTCGCCGTCGTCGCCACTTGCCCTCGGCGAGTTTGTCGCCGCGCTGGTTTCACAGCAGTCGAACCTTGCGATGTCGCTGGATTACGCAGTGGATGCGATGCGGTTCTTCGATTGTCCCGCGCCACTCGTCGTCCATCAGCGCTCATCGTTCATGTGTCGATCTTGCGATCAGGGTCCACGCTTTCAGTCGCGCCGAATCGTCAAGTTTCTCGCATTGATCATGACGCGTGGTTGCGCAGGAAACAAACACCGCGATTGGGAGACTCTGCCGATCCACTACGGATCATTCGGGGACTCGAACTGAATCGACTCGAGCATCTTCCAAGTCCTGGCGAACGAGAGCAGTATGGTTTTCTTGCGATCGGTGCAAGCGCAGTTGCAGTGCGACATTTGCTCGATGAGTTGAGTATGACTGGACGAGTTCCAGTGCTTCGATTGACGGTCGTCGAACCGATCGATCACGCTGCAGTCTCTCGACTTTTGGAGCGTTGCCATCATGTCATCCTTGTAGAGGCTCGACCAGGATCCGTTGCGCCTCGAATTGTCGCAATTGCAGAAGCAATGCGTGGAAGCGGAGGAGTTCCTGCGCAAGTTTGGTGGAATTCGATGCCTCCCGCTGCGGGCGATGTTGAACCACTTGGCATCAACGATGGGTTGAGGACAAGTTTGCTTACGCGTCGTGTCGTGCGTTTGCTGCATGAAATTCGCCCAGGTTTGCAGTTGACGGAACGACTCGCCCGAGTTCCATCGTGGGTAGCAACAATTGCTTTGCCTCGCAGAAGTGCAGGTATAGGCATTGGGTCCGCTTTCGATGTGATCGCAGTTGCAGTCGATGAAGCCGCAGCGATCGTTGCAGCGCGTGAGTATCCAGATCAGATTCGGCGAGTGGTTGTCAATGATCGTCAATCGCCGCCGATCGCGGATGTGATCTGCACGGTCGAGATTTGGGATGGCCGGCGTTTCAGGCGCGAGGGTATTGGCGCAGTGAAACAAGCAGAGTTCGAATCAAACCCGAGAATTATTGTTGTCTGTGATTTTGGTGATGATGCAAATCTTGATATCGAGCGCATTGCTCGAGCCGCTTCGGGGACAGTCGGAGAGACGAGTTTGACTTTTTTGCGCGTCGACATCAACGACAGCGAAGCTCTTCGAGATGGGATTGTGTTGGCGGCAGAGTCCACAGCGTTGACGATTGTGATTGCACGAGATGGACCGCCACCACGGCGCAACATCACAGCACTCGATCGCACTGCACAAGAAATTGATCGTGATGGTTTTCTACGATTTCAGCGATTCGTTCTGCCTGCGGATAATGCATGCGAACTTCGAGATCCGGGTCTTGCGACGCAAGTTGCGCGAGGACTTTTGCGTGGATCCGATCCACTGCGATCCGAACCGCTCGTGGAAAAGTCGATTGTGCCTGGTGCGAAAGGAGTCTTTTTTCGGCTTGAATCGCTGTTAGAACAAGTCGAAATCATTCGAACTCGCCCACCTGCTGGGATTGATGAGTTGCGCACTTCGGTTCGGATGACACCGCCGCGTCCGCTGCACGCAGAGCAGGGAATGTGGCGCATTCATCTTGCGGGATTCCGCGGCGATGCGCCAGGAGTTGCGGGACAACTGTTGGCAGAAGCTGGACGCAAGATGGGATTCCGAGTTGATTGGACACATCTGGGTGTTCCAATTGGGCCTGGCCGTCGTGCTTGGACACAGTTGGTCTTTACACGGATGGAGGAGGAATTGATTGGTGGTGTGGAAGTTGGTGGGCCAGCACAACTTGCCGAGTTGTCAAGTTTCACAACTCAAATTCCATATGGCGAAGCAGATGTTGTCATTGGAATTGATCCTGTAGAAACCATCCGCGCAATTGCAACCGATGCGCAACTTCGAGTTGCCGATCCGCTGCGTACAGCGATCGTTGCGAACAGTTGTCCTCTCGAAGATCAAATTGATGCAGAGATTCAGCAGGTCTCGAATCGTCTTGCATCGGTCGCTGAAGTCACGACACATCCGGATCGACGTGTGCTCATCGACATCGTCACTGAGGCGCGAGCAATCTTCTTGACGGATCGGCTCTGCGATTTAGTTGCACTTGGAATTGCATTTCAGCGGGGATTCATTCCGGTGTCGATCGATGCGTTGGAAGAGGCAGCTCGGCGCATGGAATTACGAGGATTCGCTCGAAGTTTTGAGGCAATTCAACTTGGGCGAATCTTGGCAGCAAGAACGGATCAAACTCTAGGCGCGACAGCAAAGATGACAGCGCAAGCAAAAGCGACTGAAGACACACTGCGACTTGCCAGACGCGTGAGCGCAGATCGTCAACTCGGTGGTCGGCGGGATCGCAGTCGAGGCCGAAGACTTCGCAAGGCGGTCGCGGCAATGTTGGCACAGTTGACACCACTTTCGAATACTCGACATGGACGCGAAGCAATGCGTGACTTTGCGATGGCCATGCGTCGATGCGAGATGTGGGGGGGGTTCGAATACGCAACTCAGTATGCCGCTTGCATCAGTGATTTAAGGCGCAACGATGCTCCAGACGACACCGGAGAATTATCGCGTCTGGCAATTCTGCCTTTAGCGGAGTGTTTTTTGATTCGCGATCTCTGGTATGTCGGAGCGCTCACGACAAGCCTCGATCAAAGTCATCGCATTCGCGAAACCCTCGGCGTGCATCTTGCGCGTGGCGATGAAATTCGGCGTCGCTATTTGCACCGAATGGAATTTCGATTGGCGAGCAATCGATGGGTCGTCGAGTTTCGTTCGAGCGACTGGCCGGATCAGATTTTACGAACCACATTGCCGTTCATACCAATGGGGCTGCGTGGAAATTTTCAATCACGCGCTGTTCGAGAAATGATGCAGACTCTTTTCGCTCGGGCTGCAGTCGACATCGTGCGAAGGAGAGCCTGGATCGAATTCGCGCGTCGTGTACACGATGCAGCAATCGACGGGAGTATTCGTAAACTCAACGCGGCAGAAATTGAACAATTTGCCGTGAATTGTGGGGCGTTGCCAACGCCTGCAATTGCTCCGCTTGAATTGAAATCAACGCTCTAGTTCAGGAATGATTCAGAGAGCCCGCACGCTGCTTGCGTGTTCGTGTCGCAATTGTCCGCAAGCTGCTGCGATATCACGACCGCGACTTGCTCGAATGTGCACATTGACCTCGCGCTGACGAAGAATATTTTGAAAGCGCAAGACATCTTCTGTCGAAGGGCGCTGATATGGCATGCCACGCACTTCGTTGTATCGAATCAGATTGACGTTGGCATGGATGCGCTGCGCATGAAACGCAAGTTCTTCAGCATGTTCTGGTCGATCGTTGACTCCACCAAGCAAAATGTATTCCAATGTGATCTCGCGTCCAGTTCGGGTGAACCATTCGTCGCAAGCATCAAGCAATTCATCAACGGTGCTGAATTCTGCCCAAGGAATAATTTCGCGGCGAAGTGCATCGTTTGGGGCATGAAGACTCAGTGCAAGGGTCACAGGAATCTCGAAATCGCAGAACTTGCGAATCGCGACTGGCAATCCAACAGTTGAAAGTGTGATGCGTCTTGCGCTAATTCCAAATCCCCATGGTGCATTGAGCGTTCGAATCGCATCGGTGACCGCCGCATAATTTGCCAATGGTTCGCCCATTCCCATGAAGACCACATGCGAGATTCGATCAACGCCTTTCAATTGTCCAAGTTGAAAAACTTGTTCGATGATTTGTCCAGGGGTCAAATTTCCTTCCAGCCCGCCAATGCCCGATGCACAGAATTTACATCCCACTGGACAGCCGAGTTGGCTGGAAATGCACGCAGTTCGCCGAGATTCAGCAGGAATCAAGACACATTCTGTTTCTTGGCCGCGCGCAATGTTTGATTGGCCGACAATCGGAAGTGCCCCAGTTGTTTCGGTTGGGTCAGCAGTTTCAGCCCATGAAACGAGCAACTTCTGCGTGCCATCGCTTGCGGATTGATGGGCAACAGTGCGGCCCCGTGTGAATGCAATGTGCTCCGCCAAGTATGCCCGCTGACCTCGCGAAAGGTTGGTCATCTGCGCGGGATCGGAGACTCCCTTGCGATAAACCCAATCAAGAATCTGATCGGTTGTATGACGCGGCATTCCGTGCTCGATCACCCATGCGGCAAGCCTCTCCTGATTGAAGTCGAAGAAATGCACCATATTGGACTTCTTGTGACTGCGAGGATTGGATTGATCGGCGGAGGGATCGATTGGCTGATCAGTCGGCTGATTGGTCGGCAGGATGGATTCGTCAGGGGCGGTCAATTTTGAATCGCTGATCCTTGCACGGTCAAGTCGACTGTACGGAAAGGAATGTTGTGCTCGGCAAACCAAGCGTGCAAACGAGAACCTTCATCACCGCGCACGATTCGACGACCAGCTGGATCAACGCCACGTGCGCGCATCATGGTCTTGAGTGTTCCAGGCAGGCCGAATTCGACTTCTTCGTGGCAGACATCGTGTTGTTCGACTTCGGCTCCGTGAGTACGCACGAGATCTTCGATCAAATCGTGCACCAGATCTTCTGGAGCGCTCGCGCCTGCAGTGACAAGTAGCGTTTCGACACCAACAAACCATTCAGATTTCATTTCGCTTCGATCATCGATCAATCGTGCTGGAGTGCCGAGATTCATAGATATTTCTGTCAGTCGAACTGAATTTGAAGAATTTGCGCTCCCGACCACGAGGACGAGATCACACTTGGGGGCAATGGCGCGCACGGCCATCTGGCGATTTGTTGTGGCATAACAAATATCGCTGACTGGCGGATCTTTGATATTTGGGAACGCAATCTTGAGTGCAGCAATGATTGTGTTCGCATCATCGAGAGATAGAGTTGTTTGAGTGAGATAGACCAACTTGTCTGGATCGGAGATGGTCAAGCTGGCAATATCAGAAGGTTTTTCTACGACCTGCATAACTTCAGGCGCTTCGCCGAGAGTTCCGACAACTTCCTGATGATGTCGATGTCCAACGAGAAGAATCTGAAATCCTTTACGGGCGTATCGAATTGCTTCTGCGTGCACCTTGGTGACGAGTGGGCACGTGGCATCAATTGCCGCAAGCTTCTTCGCCTTCGCTTCCAAGCGAATAGCCGGACTGACTCCGTGGGCACTGAAGACCACAATCGCACCGTCTGGAACTTCGGCGATTGATTCGACAAACTTAACACCTCGTCTTTGGAATCGTTCAACAACATGTCGATTATGCACGATTTCATGGAAGACATAGATGATCTCATCGGGGCACAGATCGAGCAGTTGGTCGACCACATCGATGGCCATATAGACACCTGCGCAGAAACCACGGGGATTGGCTAGAAGGATCTTCACGAGCATCGCATCATAGCCGTTCGTCCCTCTTTTGTCGGTGTAGCCTATGGATTCAAATGAATGCGACGAAGGCAGATCAAACGGTTGCGCTCGCGGAGTTTGGACCGACGAGTTCGCGAATCGCATCGCTTGCGGAAGCCCAGCAGTGGTGCAAGCAACTGACTCAAAGCCATGGTGAGAACTTCAGCGTGCTCAGTCGCTTCGTTGCCGCATCTTTGGTCAATGATTTTTCTGCTGTTTACGCGTTCTGTAGAGCAGCCGATGATCTAGGCGATGAAACTGAAAGTCGCGAGCGCTCCACGGAGTTATTGGCATGGTGGCGTGATCAATTGCATCAATGTTTCGCAGGTCACGCAAGTCATCCGATCTTTGTTGCGTTGATACCAGTGATCGCACGCCATTCACTTCCGCAAGAACCGTTCGATGACTTAATCAGCGCCTTTGAGATGGATCAGACAAAGACGCGGTACGAAACATGGGACGAAGTCATCGGTTATTGCAAATTGAGCGCAGATCCAGTGGGAAGGCTCGTTCTTATGTTGCTCGGTGAACGGCGCGACGAAGAATGCTTGCGCGCAAGCGATGCGATTTGCACTGCGCTCCAACTGACCAATCACTGGCAAGATGCGCGTCGCGATCTCCTAGAACGAGATCGCATTTATGTCCCTCGTGAATTCTGGAAAGTGGACCGATTCGAAGAAAGGCTTGTCTCGACATGTCGGCAGGGATACGCTCCTGATCAAATGTTTCTGCAATCTTGGCGAGAATCGGTGCGCGAACTGACTCTTCGAACGTGGAAACTTTTCGAATCAGGTTCTTCTTTGCTTCCAATGCTCAAACCGGAGAACAGACCTTTGATCTGGCTCTTTCTCGAAGGTGGCACAGGAACGCTTCGCCAAATTGAAACTTGGAACTATGAAACGTGTCTCTCTCGTCCGCGACTTTCCAAATTTGCAAAAATCTCGCTGTTGTTGCGCGCTCGTTGGGCGACTCGCAATATCGGAGCAGTTGTGAAATGAGTTTGATCGCGCTGAGCTCTTTGCAATCTGATGCGCAGATTCGCGCTGCAATTGCAGTTTGCCGAGAAATCACTCGAACGCGTGCAGGAAACTTTTATTGGGGACTTCGCTTGACCCCAGAACCTCGGCGTTCTGCGATGTATGCGATTTATGCTTGGATGCGAGAAGCAGACGACATCGTTGATGGTCAAGTGATCGGTGCGCAGTCCGACGCCAATTCCAGAGCGAACTCTGACGTAAGTGATATTCATGCATTTCGATCCGCAACGGTCGACGCGCTTGCTGGGCGTTCTCTTTCGGACAAACCACTTTGGCGCGCGCTTTCGGCAGTTGCAAGGGAATATCCACTTGATGCGAACGACTTTCATTTAATGATTGATGGACAGATTGCTGACTTGCAACCTCGGCGAATTGCAGATTGGAATGAATTGCGCGCCTATTGCTGTCAGGTTGCCAGTACTGTGGGAACCGTTTGTGTGCGTGTGTGGGGATACGAAGATCCACTTGCTCTCGAACTTGCAGTTGATCGAGGTATCGCGTTTCAATTGACAAATGTGCTGCGTGATGTTGTTGAGGATGTTGGACTTGGCAGGGTCTATCTTCCGCAAGAAGAATTTGATCGATTTGGAATCACCCCCGAAGATTTGTGCGCATGGTCAAAGCCCGCTCAGTGCGAACAGTTGATGCGCGCGATGATCGATCGTGCACGCGAACATTTTGTGCGCAGTCGGCCACTTGATGCAATGATCGATCCAATGTGCCGACCGACACTCTGGGCGCTCACCGAGATTTACCGTGAACTTCTCGAGCGAATTGCCCGTGATCCATCGCAAATTTCGCGCAAGCGAGTCTCATTGCCAACACTGCGCAAAGTGATGATCGCACTTCGTGCACGTGGCATGGGACGTAAGTCATGAAGCCGCCGATTGCAATCGTCGGAGGCGGACTTGCGGGTATTGCCGCAGCGATTCGACTCGTGGATGCGGGCGAACGGGTGGTGCTTTTGGAATCGAGAAAAAAACTTGGCGGACGAGCGACGAGTTTTGTCGATCCTCGCAGTGGAGAAATGCTGGACAACTGTCAGCATGTGTTGATGGGAAGTTGCACCAACTTGCTCGATCTCTATGACCGACTCGGAGTTCTCGGGAGCGTGCAGTGGCATCCTCGTGTGTGGTGGGCAAATCCGCCATACGAACCAGATGTCATGATGCCAGGGCGTCTTCCAGCACCAGGGCATTTTTCAATCAGTTTCTTACGGATGAAATTTCTTGGTGTGGCAGACAAGCGATCGATTGCGCGAGCGATGTGGAGATTGATTCGCCTCGGACGTGAAGGTCGAGAGCGATGGCGCGGTAAATCTTTTGGAGAATTCTTGACAGACACCAAACAGACGCGTGCCGCTCGAGAACTCTTTTGGGAACCAGTCATCACTAGCGCGTGCAATGTTTCATGCGATCGAGCCGACGCGTTTTATGCGATGTATGTGTTTCAACAGGGTTTTCTGCAGGATTCGTGGAGTCCCGTGATGGGGCTTTCGTCAGTTCCTCTCTTATCGCTCTATGACCCAGCGGAGGAAATTCTGCGAACCGGCGGCGGCGAACTTCGAGTGGGAGTCAGTGCACTCGCACTTGCATTCGACGGTCGGCGTGTCACAGGCGTTGTCACCGATGAAGGAATGGTCGAATCATCTTCAGTGATTGCAGCTGTTCCACCTGATCGATTGGCAAAGCTTTGCTCGGACACATTGCGCGCAGCAGATATTCGACTCCGGCGTCTGGAAGAGATTCAATTCAGTCCAATTCTTGGCGTACATCTTTTTTTCGATCAACCCATTATGCAAACTCCGCACATCGTCTTACCAGGCCGAGCGACGCAGTGGCTCTTCGACAAAGGCGTGGACTCGCAGGGTCGATATCACATTCATGCAGTCATCAGTGCAGCAGATGAATGGATGGAACTGGATGAAGCAGATATCGTCGTCAAGGTGATGGATGATGTGCAGTGGGCGCTGCCAAATACGCGTGGGCTCGATCCTGTCGCGTTTCGGGCGGTGAAAGAAAAGCGTGCAACATTCGCCTGTACGCCAGGGATTGATGACCTGCGACCAAGCGCTGTTCGCGATGGAATCCGCGGAGGAATTGACAATTTATTGCTCGCTGGAGATTGGTGCGATACGGGCTGGCCAGCAACGATGGAGGGCGCTGTTCGCAGCGGATATCTGGCCGCCGATGGGTGCTCTGCGTTCAACGGAGCGACGAAGATTCGTGGATTGATCCCAGATGTTCCGCCTGCGGGTCTCGCGCGAATGTTGGGCCTTTGACCATGTCGGGCATCAATGAGATCGCATGTCCAATCGATCCATCTGATGCTTCGGCTTTGACTGCATGGGCGCTCGCTCGAAGTCGCTCGCTTGGATTTGCAGCAGTGGGAATTTGTGATGCTGCAGCAAGTAGTCGCGGCGAAGAGTTGCATGCGTGGCTGGCAGCGGGGCATCATGGATCCATGGAGTGGATGAGTAAAAATATTTCGGTCAGGCTTGATCCACGCAAGCTTGTTCCTGGCGCGCAAAGCATTGTGGTTGTTGCTGATCGATATCACGATGGTCGACCAGATCAACGTCCTGCACAAGTGGTTGATCCGGCAACGGGAGAATTCGAGTCGGCAGGACGAACGGCGCGTTATGCACGCGGGCGCGATTATCACAGACGGATCAAGAAAAGATTGCGAAGATTGCAGCGAGAAATGGAAGAGGCGCTTCCAGGAACTCGTGGAAAAGTCTGCTGCGATATCGAACCTTTCATGGAGCGTGAAATGGCGGAGCGAGCTGGACTTGGCCAATGCGGCAAGCACACGCTGCTCATCTTGCCAGAACTTGGGTCGTGGGTCTTGCTCGCTTCATATGTCACGACTGCGAAGTTGAATGCAACAGCACCAAACTTGCCCCACCGAGGTGATCCATGTGGATCATGCACGCGATGTATTGATGCGTGTCCAACAAATGCAATCACCCCATGGTCGGTTGACGCAACAAAGTGCATCAGTGGAATCACGCTTGAAGAGCGCGTGCGGCCTGATCCAGAATCCGCAGCGAAAGTAGGGGACTGGCTCTTGGGATGTGATATTTGCCAAGAAGTTTGTCCGCACAATCAGCCGACGCGATTGTCACTTCGAATGGGAACTCACCCAGAATATGACGGCCGGAATGCAGCGTTTTCTTTGCGTGCGGTTCTTGGGTGGGACGAGCAGACTCGGCGCGCAGCATTTGGACCGAGTGCGCTCAACCGAGTTCTTGCGCAGCATGTTCGGCGCAACGCGGTGTGGTGTTCGCTGGAAGTATTGCAGCGTTCAAGCGACGATCCAGTTGGAGGAATTGTGCGGCGAATTGCTGGAGATGAAAATGAAAATGCAATGGTTCGAGAAGCCGCGCGAGAAGTCTTGAATCGACTGAATCAGCCACGAAATTTGGATTGAACTTTCCACGGAATCGAGCCACGGAAATGCATCAGTGAGCAGCCGTGAAAAGTCCTCTCGGGGCTCAGACAGTCCTCGGCGACCGACACGATCCGGTTTGCGAAATTTCTTGCAAGTGCAGTCGGCCGCCTGCGGAACTCGCCCGAGAGAACTGTCCAACGGCTGAGGACGCAAGCTGATGCGCGACGGAATCGAGCAACGGAAATACATGAGTGAGCAGCCGTGAAAAGTC
>CAJCCX010000226.1:2500-19361 GCA_903961015.1 uncultured bacterium | reverse complement strand
GACATCATCGAAGTGAAGAATCTCTTTCAATCAGATCGGGCCGGACTTTCCGATATCGAACGAACTGTCATCTTCCACAGATATGGCCTTGATCGACCAGTCAACGCTTCTCAACTGACTCTTGAACAGGTTGGACTTCTTCTTGGTGTGACAAAAGAACGCGTGAGACAAATTCAGAACAAGGCGCTAGAAAAAATCCGGCTTGCACTTGTATCGATGAATCCATCGATGGCATATTCACTTCCAGGAGTCATCGGAACACCAAATTGACCCCAGTTTATTGAGCTTGGGGTGTGGTCAATGATCTGCTCGCAACTGTATTGCGGTTGCGGGATATTTTTAGTGTCACTCCTGTGATTAAGGTGGTGAGTGCGTGGAACCCTGCGAAAATAGTGAGGACTGCTGCATAGTTGAAATATGTTGGTGACTCTCCACCAAGCGACGACAACAAGAGCACCGAAAATGCAGTTCCGCTGAGGAAACCAAGATCCCCCACTCCTCTAAATGCACCAAGCGCCATCGTTGCAGGACCAGATCGAATGACGAGAGAGATCGAACTGGAAAAAAGCGCGCTTGCGGATAATCCGATGATCACCATCACAATTCCCAGCGGAACTGCTCGATCGCCCGCGACGGAAAGCAATGCGAATGATGCGGCGTATGCGACACCCGCGAAAATTCGGACGCGCAAACTTCCGACTCTGTCGCAGAGCCATCCAGCAGGACCCGTTCCAAGCGCCATTAATAAGAGCGGCAATCCCACCAACAATCCACGCACGAGCGGTGAATATCCAAAGACTTGCGATAACGCGATCGGCAGTGTTCCTGTGATCAATCCTCCCGTCGCACGATCTGAAAAAGTCATCGCAAGCGAAGGCCACATCGGATCGCGAACTTGAGACTGGGATTCAATATCAGCGTCATCGTTTGCAATCTCAACGAGAGACGAAGGCTGGAAAGTTTCAATTCGTCGGCGAGCAATAAAAGCAATTCCAGCCACAAAAATGCTCAAAACCGCAGACAGTCCAAAGAGCCAATTTGCTGATACGCCTTCCGCCGATTGGCGAACGACAAGTCCGCCAAGCATCGCGCCGAAACCAAGCCCCATCAAAAGCGGAGACGATGCGATACCCATGCCAGCGCCGACATGTCCGCGCGAAGAACGGCGCACGAGATCGAAGAGTGCGGCGAAAACGATCACGTCAGTCACGCCTTCAAGCGCACGCACAACGAGTGTCCACTCCAATCCAAGTGGCAGCGCCATCACTGCAAGCAAAAACGCGTCGGCGAGAGATCCCCAAATCACCAGTGCAACAGAATGATTCTTGCCACGCACGAACCATAAGAGTGGCAACGCCGCGAATGCGCCAAACAAATTGATGCCATTGAACAATTGAGCCATGCTCGGGCTGGCGCCATAACGATCCATGAAGAGTTCTTTGACAACCGGAGCAGCCATTGTGTCCGGCATAGCCGAGAGAAAAATTAACAGGACGATCAGCGTGCGCACGTCAGTCGAGCCTAGTCCAGTTGCGTACACTATGCCCCTCATGGCTCTCAACAAGGTTCACAAATCGTGCGCAGATGCGCTTCATGGGCTGCTGCGAGATGATTTGCTGATCGCAGTTGGTGGATTCGGGCTTTGCGGAATTCCAGAGAATCTCATCATTGCTTTGCGTGACAGCGGAGTCAAAGGGCTGACGATCGCGAGCAACAATGCTGGCGTCGATGATTGGGGGCTTGGCTTGTTACTCAAGACCAGACAAATCCGTCGAATGATTTCCAGTTATGTCGGTGAAAATGCAGAATTCGAGCGGCAATTTATGGCAGGCGAATTGCAGGTCGAATTCACTCCGCAAGGAACTCTTGCAGAAAGACTTCGCGCTGGCGGCGCAGGTATCCCTGCTTTTTACACACGCACAGGGCTTTCAACTCAGGTTGCTGAAGGAAAGCCGCATGAAATTTTTGACGGCGAAACATTCGTGCTCGAACGAGGAATCCGAGCTGATGTTTCGCTTGTCAAAGCATGGAAAGGAGACGCATTCGGCAATCTGATTTATCGCAAGACCGCTCGTAACTTCAATCCAATGGTCGCCACCTGTGGCAAGGTGTGCATTGCAGAAGTAGAAGAACTAGTCCCCACTGGTCAACTCGACCCAGACCATGTTCATACCCCAGGAATCTTCGTGGATCGAATAGTCCAGACCGTCAGTGTGAAGCGCGTCGAACAGCGAACAGTTCGAACTTCGGCGTAAACCATACTAAAATCGTCAAAAAACGTCTAACTTGCTATTTTTGAGGGGCGAAGAACTAAAACTGGATTCGTAATCTTTATTTTGCGCAAGCAAAATATTAATCAATCCTAACTCGCAAAATTAGGTGAGTTTCTGCCATATCTGACGCACTTCGGCGTTCACTTTGGACGATTCATTTACCAAATCAGGATATTACCTAATGAACCTAAAAACACACGCGCGTACTTTTCTTGCTGCAATCGCAATCTGCGTCGGGCTATCGGCGCCATCGGCTCAAGCGCAGCTTGGACTTCAGGCGGGATTCGTCGAAGCATTTCAACCGGATTTTATGAATCGAGACATCACGCTCTTTGTTGATTTTCTTGTCTTGGAAGATTGGCAAGTGCCGACGGTTGAAAGTTTGATGCAGGATTACACCGGAGACTTCAAGGTTGGCTGCGATGGATTGCGAGATGAAATGAAAGGCATGAAGGATCAAATCATCAACGCAGGTGATCAAGGCGCGATGGGAGTCATCATGCGGCCTATCAACAAATGGATTCTGGAAAAAGCTCGACTGAAGCAAAGATTTGTCGAAAATTTGCGGAGCGTTTTGAGCGACGAACAACAGGAACGATGGCCAAAACTAGAACGAGCAATGCGCAGAGAGAAGGAACTTCCTCGTGGACTTCTCAGTGGAGAAAGCGTCGATCTACGACAAGTTTCTCGAGAGTGTGAAGTACCGCCTGATTTCATGCTCGCCGCCAAAGAAGCACTTGATGAATACGAGCTCGGATTAGATGCAGCTCTTGTTACACGATCAACTCAGTTGCTCGCCTCGCAAGACAAGATTAAAGAAGCACTTGTTGCTCAGGACTATGCACGCGGACTGAAGGAATTGGAATTGATCGTGGCGACTCGCGTTGCACTGCGTGATCTGCAAGATTCTTCGAGGGAAAAGATTGCGACTGCATACGGCGATCAGTGGGGACCAATTTTTCGAGCGAAAGCTCTTGCGGCTGCATTTCCTGCTGCATACCGACCAAGCCCGATGATTCCATACTTTGCTGCTGCGCTTGAATTGTCTGGGCTCTCTCCAGAGCAGATTGCTCAACTCAATGATCTTCAAGTGGAATATGTCAAGTTCTATGAGGATTGGCGATTGCGATTGGTAGCGCTCTATCGCACCGAGGAACCGAAGAAGCAAACCGAAGAAACTCGGCGCAAAATGACTCAAGGAAATGCCAATGTTCAAAAGGGACCATTGGACCCATATCGACCGATGCTTGACGAACGCGATGCGATGGATGAAAAGACTCGCCAAAAAATTGCGCAGATCGTCGGGCCTGAACTTTCGGAACAACTTCCCGGAGCAGCAAAGTTGGCTGCTGCTGCTCAGCGACCGATGGGCAATGGGAAAGGCAAAGGCGAAGAAATCGGACCAGCTCTGAATGCGGAATCTGGTGGCGAAGCTCCCAAGCGAAGTCCATTAGAGAACGGCGCTCTCTCGCGACCAACAAGCGGCAGCAGAGACAAATCAAAAACGGCTCCACCAAAGACTGCAGACTGAATTATGACACAAGCTTCAAGCGATCTTCAACTCGGAGTCACTGCGGCCAATCTCACTCCGCTCAGTGCAACGGATGAAGCGGCAAAAATCCGCGAACGCTGTCGTTCTTTGGGAATTTCTTGGGTTGAAAAACCTCCAGAGACTGATCCTGCTGCGATTCAATTATTGACCCCCGAAGTCGCAGTTCGAGTTCGTTCTGTACCAATTCGAATTGAACGTGGGCGCTTGATTGTTGCGATGTTTAACCCGCTTGATGTCGGTGCCGCCGATGAAATCGCTGCCATCGCCAAACTTCCCGTGACACGACTTGGTGTGGAACCAGAGGCTTTCGGAGAACTCATGCGGCGTGCGTATGGAACAACTGCCGCACGGGTTGCAGAATCGCTCGCAGGCAATGAAGAATCGACGGCCGATGAATCGGGAAACAATGTCGATGCCATCGAAGCTGCCGACGTGCATCGAATGGCTGAACAGCCAACGCTGATCAACCTTGTCAATCTGTTCATTCTGGAAGCGATCCAAAGTCGTACCAGCGATATTCATATTGAGCCATTCGAAAATGACTTGAAGATCAAGTACCGCGTGGACGGCGTGCTGATCGAACAACCTCCCCCGCCAAAGCATTTGCAAGCTGCGCTGATTGGTCGCGTGAAGATCATGGCAATGATGAATATTGCAGAGCGATATGTCCCGCAGGACGGCCATATCACGCTACGGTTCGAAGGAAGAAAAGTTGATTTGCGAGTTTCGACAGTTCCAACCATCTATGGCGAAAGTATTGTGATGCGTATTCTGGACAAGAGCAATCTTGCTTTGGATTTGCAAAGTTTGGGAATGAGCGAGCCTCATCGAAACACAATGGATCGGCTGATTGAAAAGCCCCACGGATTACTATTGGTCACTGGACCAACTGGATCTGGAAAAACGACAACTCTCTATGCAGCTTTAAGCAAACTCTATGACCCGCGCAAGAAGATCATCACCATTGAAGATCCTGTTGAATACGAATTGTCAGGTGTAAATCAGATTCCTGTCAATCCAAAACGTGGATTGACTTTCTCGATCGGTCTGCGCGCCATTCTTCGTCAAGATCCAGACGTGATTCTGGTGGGTGAAATTCGAGACAACGAAACTGTTGACATTGCAATTCGATCTGCACTGACGGGACATCTCATTCTTTCCACGCTCCACACCAACGATGCCATTTCTAGCATCGGACGACTTGTCGACATGGGCGCGGAACCATTCTTGGTTGCAAGCGTGCTTGAAGGATTGCTCGCACAACGACTTGGAAGACGCCTCTGCGTACATTGCAAAGTGCGTACGCCCCTGAATGATGAAACGAAATCTCGGCTGACTTCAAGTGAGATTGCAGGCTTCGAAGGCGGCGAGTGGAAAGCTGTTGGATGTGACGAATGCAGAAAGACAGGATTTAAATCACGATTAGGGTTCTTTGAATTGCTTCGCATGAATCCGGCACTGCGTAACGGAATCACAAAACGACTCTCCGTGACAGAACTGAAAGAAGTGGCTGGTTCAGATTTCACTGTCATGCGACACGACGGAATGTTGAAGGCGCAATCTGGGATGACGACGATCCCCGAGGTTCTGCGTGCCACGCAAGATGTCGATGACTTTGAGCCATAGGAACCACCATGCCGACTTTTCGATATCAAGGACTTGGTACCGCAGCAAGCGGAGGAACGATTCAAGCAGAGGATCGCGCCGAGGCCATCGGCATCTTGACCCGAAATGGAATCATTGCGACTTCGATTGAAAATGAATCTGAACCGCAAGGAAGATCGCTTCGCATTGCTTCACCCAAGAAAATCTCCATTTCGAATCGACGTCTCAAAGGTCGACCTTCAATGTCGCGGACAGATCTCACCAGTTTCATTCGCGAAATTGCAACTGCGCTCGAAGCTGGCCTGCCGCTGATGCAATCTTTGCGTACGGTCCGTCGTCAAGCTTCTGGGCGCGCGCTTCCAGTCATTCTTGATTTTTTCATTGAACGCGTCGAGGCTGGAGTTCCGCTGCATCAGGCGGCGAAAGAGTACGGTCCCCCCTTCGATGACATGACCGTGGGAATGTTTCGCGCCGCGGATGCGTCGGGACGAAACGCTGAAGTTCTGCATCAATTGGCGGATCTTCTTGATCGATCCGTTGAATTGAGAAGAGAAGTTGTTGGAGCAACGGTCTATCCAATGATTGTCGCTGGACTGATCTCGATCAGCGTTGTTGTGCTGATCACATTTGTGCTGCCGAGACTGATGGCGCCGATCACTGGACAGCCCGGAGTAGAACTTCCTTTTCCAACAAGAGTTCTCTTGGGAATCGCTGGATTCATCACAGGATGGTGGTGGGCGATCGCTCTTGCGACAGTTGCTGGCATCATTGGCTGGAGACGTTGGATATCCCAGTCGCAGAATCGAATGCTTGTTGATCTCACCCTTCTGCGTCTTCCGATTGTCGGCGTTCTGCTTCGAGATGTTGCCGTCGCTCGTTTTACACGCACTCTTGGGACCCTCGTCTCCGCAGGCATTCCCATTTTGCAAGCTCTGCGAGTCGTTCGAGACACATTGGGCAATTCCGCAATGATGGCCGCAATCGACGAAGTGCAAGAGCGTGTCACAACAGGATCTTCGCTGGCCGATCCACTCGAGCGTTCTGGATTATTTCCCCCACTGCTCATTCAGATTGTGAATATCGGAGAGCGTTCGGGACGACTCGAGCCCATGTTGATGCATGCGGCGACTGCCTTCGATCGTCAAGTCAACAATTCACTCAAAGTTTTTACCAAGGCGCTCCCTCCCATTCTGCTCATTGTGATGGGCCTCGTGGCAGGATTTGTCTTGCTTGGCATTCTCCTTCCACTTCTCAATCTTCAAGCCGCCATCGGCGGATAATTTCCCTTCCCATACTTTCTGTTCATATCTATTTTTTTACGAGGCTCAAATGTCTATCAAACAACCAATCCGTTCTGCCCACAATCGTCGCGCTCTTCGAAGCAACTCCAAACGACGAGCATTCAGTTTGATCGAAGTGATTGTGGCAGTCACGATCGTCGCCATCATGGCTGCAATCTTTGTGCCGCGACTCACCAAGTTCATCGGCTCCGCAAAGGACAAGCGCGCAAAGACAGAAGCGGCTTCGCTTGCTCAGCAGGTTCGTCTGTATATGACAGAAGCTGGAATGAGCAGATGTCCAGAAGATTTCGAACTGGACATCTTGACTGAAGGTGACGATCCATACCTCGATAACAAGAAGGCACTCCTTGATCCTTGGGGACATCCATACATCATCATCGTTCCCGGCGAAATCAATAAAGACTTTGACTTGATTTCCTATGGTGCTGACGGACAACCAGGCGGCGATGGCGAAAACAAAGACATCGTCAACGGCCAGGAGTAGCGAAAACTATGCGACGAGCGTTCACATTAATTGAAGTGATCGTCGCGGTGGTGATTCTCGCCGTCTTGAGCGCAATGATCGTCCCTCGACTCACTCGAACAACCAAAGCTGAACATGAAAACGCTGTTGCAAAAATGAGCGATCTTCTTTCCATGTTCGCGTTTCGTGATGCAACATCCTCGAAGCAAATCGCACTCTGGCAGGATCCAGAAACTGGATGGTTCTCCATGCTGACCAAAGATCGCGACCAATCGGCAACAAGTGAAGATGGTGAAGGCTCGAAATACGAATGGGTCACAGATATTCGCCTTTCGCCCGTTGCACTTCCACGAGGCATGGAATTGGTTGGGCTTTCAATTGATGACGTAGAAGTTTCAGGATCCGACTGGCTGGTTCCTTCCATTCCAGGAGGAGGTCGGCCAAGCGTCGAGATGCATTTGCTTTCGGGATTAATCGATACTGTTCTGAGACTTGATTCGAATTCGATGGTCCCAACTCGACTCGATGCCGGCGGAACTGCTGTTCAAACTCGAGAGGCACTTGACCTTGATCAATATGGAACGCGAGACGAAAAGTGGTAAAAAATTCTCGCCGAGGATTCGCACTCATCGAAGTCGTGATCGCCGGGATAATTTTGGCGATCGGCCTTGGATCAGTTGTCTCTTTAGCTGCCCGTGCGATGATGGATCAACAACGCGGCGAACGTGCTGTAATGGCAGCAGCATTACTTGACGAACTTCTTGCCAGCGTTCTTGTAGAAGGGCCAGAATTGTGGCCGAAGTCGCACAATCTTTCTGGTCGATGCGATGCACCATGGGACGACTTTCAATTTCAAGTCAATATCGAAAAAGCAGAGCCTGGTGCGCCATGCGATGTTCTGGCGATCATCACCGATCCAGTCGGACGAGAATTTCGCTGTGCAACTCGAATTGCTTTACGACTAGGCGACGAGCCAAATCCAGAGCGCGCTCCATCAGAGCCAATCGATCGACAGAGTTACTTTGAATCCAAGAATGAGGGCAGTAATGTCACGAAATAAAATAACTCGTCGCGGATTCACACTTGTCGAATTAATCATTGCTGGAATCATCGCCGTCATCGTTGTTGGAACCTTGGGGACTTCTCTGAGCCAACTCGCCCGCGCGCGAGCGAGTTCGAAAGTTCGATTGAACGCACATTTGCGTGCAAATACGGCACTAGAAAAAATCCGACGCGAACTTCAGCAAGTTATTCGCAGCGACAACCTGATCGATACCAGAATTCTGCTGACTGGCGACTCTGTCAATTCTCCCATCGGTGATCTTCCGCGAAATGACGTCCTGATCTATTCCACCAAGCTCTCGCCCGTTCGCAATAAGACCTATGAAGGTGATGGAATCGAACACGAAGTTCAGCTGCGTGTCACCGATGACGAATCCGGAAGCGCGCTGTGGATGCGATCCGATTCAGTTCCAGATGACAATGAAGGCGGCGGTGGGAAAGCCGCACCAATGATGGATGGGATCATCGGACTTTACATCGAGGCTTCTGACGGAACTGATTGGTATGACTCTTGGGACTCGGATATCAATGGTCTGCCAGTGGCACTGCGTGTCACAGTTTCATCCGCAGGAGATGCGCAAGGGGCAGATTTTTTTGCTGACTCCCGCGAATTGATGAGCCTTCGAACAATCGTGCCGATCGACCGTGTTCCCCCTCCATATGAGGAACCTCCCGCAGAAGATCCTGCTTCCGCGGCAGGAGGCGAACTTGCTGCAGCTGACGCAGCTGGCGCAGCTGCTGCAGCTGCTGCTGCGATTGAGGGAGCTGGCGCAGCAGGAATCAATGGAACGCAAGGTGGTGTTGGTGGATTTTCTGGCGGAGGTCGCGGCGGTCAAGGTGGGCAAGGCGGTGGACAAGGTGGTGGCCGCGGTGGTCAAGGTGGACAAGGTGGTGGCCGCGGTGGTCAAGGCGGTCAAGGTGGTGGAATGAGCGGAAATCGCCCTGCAAATCAAGGCACTGGAGGTCGACCAAATTGATTTTCGCCAGGGCTAAAAATCGACGCGGTTCTGTACTGGTCATTGTGATTTGGGCTGTCGCTATCGCCGCAGCAATTGTTGCTGGTCTTCAAATTCTTTCATTTCGACAAGCTGTCTTGGGGAGTGATGCCGTCGCTCGCGTTCAAGCTCGTTGGGCCGCACGAGCAGGCGTCGAAACGATGATCGCAATCATGGAATACCACACGGAAAATCCTGATCCCGAGGACGCACTCGCTTTGATCTTAGATCTTGAAGATCATTCCTATGGGACATTAGAAACTGGAACCTACGACATTCGCCACTTTTTGGACGGCATCGAAAGTGCAGGTCCACTTGATGAACACTCCAAGGCCAATATCAATTTGCTCAGCAGTACCGAGTTGATGAATATTGAAGACATGACCCCAGACGTCGTCGGCGCAATCGTCGATTGGAAAGATTCGAATGAAGATGCGGGGATGCTCGGTGCTGAAAAATCGTATTACCAAAATCGAGGCAAGTCCTATGAACCCCGCAACGCGAGTTTTCGCAATTTTGCCGAATTGGAATTAGTCGCTGGAGTTTGGCCAGAGTCCACACGCGGCGAAGATTGGAATTTGGATGGTCGGCTCGACTCGAATGAAGATGACGGGGATCAGACTTGGCCACCTGATAATCGCGATGGAATTCTCGACGCTGGATTGTCTGGACTATTGACGGCGAGTTCTCTGACATCGCCTCGTGCCGCAAGCGGAGAAGATCGGTTAAATCTTGCGACTGCAACGAGTGAGGAAGTCGTTGAACGATTGGGATTGACTGCACCACAAGCAAGCGCACTTCTTGCGTATGCGAAAACTCCAAATGCGCGACTGGAACAGCTCTTGGTGGTTCCTCTTTCAACACTCTCACAGGGAGGAGCAGCAGCCGCAGGAGGCGCAAACCCTACCGGCGGAGCAGGTGCGGCGACGGGCGGCAAGGGTTCGAGTGGTGCATCGACACAAGGTCGAACGGGAAGATCGAGCGGCGGAAGCAGTGGCGCAACTGGCGGCGTCGCCCAAGCAGGACCTGGGAATTTGGATAGTGCAGCAATTGGAAAAGTTATGAATGAGTGCACTCTGAAAGAATTCACTCGGCCAGAACCAGGCAAGATGAATGTGAACACTGTCTCTGGCAGAGTCTTGAAGGAAGTCTTCGACATGAATCCCAAGCTTGCCGATAGTCTTCTCTCCAGACGTGACGCCAAAGTGACTGGGCTCACAAGTCTTGCCGCTGTTCTTGATATTCCTGGAATGACTCCACAGATACTTTCATCACTCGCAACAAAACTGGATGTCCAGAGCTTCGTCTTTACTATAACGAGTCGAGGACGATCCATCACAATCGGCGGAGAATCGGAAATGATTGTGACAGTTGATCGTTCGACACTGCCCGCACAGATACTGATGTATAGAGAACCGTAAATCCAATCATTTCCATGAAATTCATAAAGTCGAAAACCAAAAATGCGGGCAAGAAACAAGCGAGCCCCCAATCCGATCCCAGCCGGGTAGCGATTTTATCTGTCAAGTATTCAGAGAAAGCCCTCGTGGGTTGCGATGTTGTTTTGGCACGTATCGCTGATGGGCGTACGGAAATGCTTGATTGTGAATCATTCGTCGGCCAAACCGCCATTGAAGATGTTCGCTCTTGGATTGAACAACATCTCGCAGCGCGAACCGTCGTGATGCTTGCTGGAAGTGATGTCATTTGTCGAACTCTGAAGTTTCCCCCCGCTTCCACTGATCAATTGGAGATGGCGCTGAGGCTTCAGGTTGAAAATATTCTTTTGGGCGGAGCGGCGAGATGGAGAACGAATTCGGCTCTGCTGCCGACCTCAGATCCCGACCATGATCGAATCGGCTTAGTCATTGACTGGCCAGTCTCAAACGTTGGACCATTTCTTCCATCCTCTTTTAAAGATCAGCTCGAAGTTATCTATGCCCCTCCGATTGCGGCACTCGTCGCATTCGTGACTGGCGCGATTCTTCAAGGCGACCGTGAATCACTTGCTGTCCACCTCGAACGTGAGACTGGCGCAATAACGATTGCGTATTCAGATGGAATTCAAAGTGCGTTTCGAACGCTGCGCGAAGATGGATCCGATGAAACCGAGTGGCGAGCTTCGGTCATTCGCAGCACATCAGAAACTTTATTGCTTGCTGACATTCCAGAGCAATCAATTCAGCCTGCATTGGATGCTCTCAAAGCCGTGCTTCTTGAACAAACCGATGGACTTATCGCGCCCCTCGCTGGGAGTTTTCCGTCATTTCGAACCTTGGCAGAATCCAGCCCGACGGAAGATCTTTGGTGGCAAAAAAATGGAATCCTCATTGGCACTGCGATCGCTCTCGGCGGGCCTCTTGCTCGCATCGCATCGCTCAAGGAAAAGATTGCAGTCCAACACGAACAATTCTTCGCGCGAATAATTGCTTCAGCGCACACCCCAAAGACCGCCATTCGGATCGGCATAGCAGCGCTACTTTTGACTGCAATTGCTCCTCCCGCCCTGTCCGGAATTCGACTGATGTACTTGCAGTGGCTCTTACCTGATGCACCAGCATATGAACGAACACTCATCCGTTCAGATAAAGAGAATGCGATGTATCGAGATTATGAAAAGAATGCTTGGCCAATGGGAAAATTGCTCGGGGATCTTGCTTCATGCACACCTGAAGGAATCGAGCTTGAATCAATCGCTCTGACGCAAGGTTCACCTATAACTGTGCAAGGAAATGCGAAGCCTCAGGGAGGCGGTACCGCAGCAGAAGCGATCCTTCTGATGGAGCGCCAACTCCGAGAATCGCGGGTCTTCGATCGAATCGAAAAAAATTGGGATGCCCCAAATGCAAATGGTGTTCTGAAATTCACCATCAGTGCAACGGTGGCAAACCCTTTACTCGTACCCAATTATCCCGAAACGCAAGACTTTGCACTGAGAACACTGCGTGATCGACGCTATGGACCAGCCGTGACAGAATCCAGTTCTGCTGCGATTCCCAAGAGTGGCGATACGACTTCTTCATCAACAAAATCGGCAAATTCGATCAACGACGAAGAGCCCCCTCCAGATGTTGTTTCGGTTGCGAAGGACCCCAATTCGACACCAATTGCACCGGCTACTTCTGCTGCTTCAGGGCGCAGTGCAGAAACGAGTGATCCGAAAACTTCGACTGGAAGTCCCAGCGACACACGATCATTGCAACGCAGAAGCGCGACAGCAGGAACTTCGGCTCCTGATGCCGCACGGCGTGGCCGTGGAGGAAATGTGGACGAGGCCTCTGCGATACCACCGCCGCTCTCCACACAACAAATTTCTGCGATGACACAAGCAGAGGCGCGCGAAGCACTCGGGCGAGTCTCGAAAGCTCGTGGCACTTCTGGTCTTGATCCAGCAATTGAAGCGCGCCTCCATGATGAGTTCTACCTTCTTCTTGAGCAGGCAAAAAAGAAATGAGCACTCCATACAAAAAACTTACCGCTCGGTTTTGGGCACTAAAACCAATCTGGCGTATGGCGGTTGTCGCTCTGGGTGTTTGTCTGCTCTATTTGTTCCTCGATGATTACTGCTGGAACTATGCACGGATATGGACGAAAGAAGGAGACCGTCTGCAAGCATTGCTCGAACGCGGTGCGGCACGCCAAGAATCTCTCCCTGAAAATGTAAAGCAGTCGGCGATCGCATTTGGAACAGTTGAGATTCCCGAGGATTTCGCAAAGACATCTGAGAGTCTCGCGCTGGCCGTGAACGAAACGATGAAGAAACATCGCATCACTGTGTACGGATATGACGCAATTTCTGCAGGAAAACTTGCACAAAGTTCGATGTCTGAAATTGCTGGTACGGGCGGTCGAATCGAACGCATACGCGGAGATGTGCAATTCGAGATAACTGCAGACGGTGTGGGATCCATTCTCTCTGACTTTGAAAACTGTCCGTCAATCGATTCTCTCAACTCAATCAAATTGCACTGGATTGAAAATCAGAAGAAAGTTGATATCCGACTTTCAACCGAAGCTTGGGCCATTGCCCCACGCAATTTGCGCCAGAGAGGCGGATCATGAGCGACTTTGGAAACTCCGCCAGTCCCGCGAATGCGGCTGGACAACGATCTGGGAGTCATCAGCACAATGCAAATGATTTGCATTTTGATTTTGCTCCGCGTTGGTCAATCCCTTTGATAGGAAGTCTCCTTGCAGCGGGCATATGTGGATGGGTCGTTGCAGCAGGACTGTTTCCAATTGCCGTCACGCTCATGACATCGCAGAACCAAAGCGAGACAAATACAGCGATGAACAAGGCAATTGAAAGGCATGATTCATTGATCAAAGTATCGGTTGACCGTTTCACTGGGCGTAGTTTGTTCACTATGCCATCACCGCCACCAAGGCCGGCGCCACCACCTGCTGCACCCGTCGCACCGCCTCCACCTCCTCCTCCAGCACCACCACCATCAGCTCCCTCGGAATACACCGGGATAAAGCCAACAGGCATGCTTGGTCAAGTAATCTTTTTTGGAAGCGAATCGCCAATTCGGGTTGGCGAAGAAAAAAATGGAGTTAAAATCATCGCAGTCGAGCCACCAACCAATGTTCGAATTGGACATATGGGTGGAATTTATTCCGTTGCAGTCTGGGCGCCGACGGATATGTCGAAATTAAATACTGCTGCGACCTCAAGTTCTACCGCGATGAAATTTCCAACGATCCGCGAACCGAGTGCGAATCAAAAGTCCGCAGGGAATGAACAGGCTCAAATATCAAAAACTCAAAGTCCCATCGCTCCAATCGCTCCAACTGTTCCTGCTCCTGCTCCTGCTCCTGCACAGTCCTCTATTGATACGAATGATGAACCAAACCCAGACGCTCCAGACGCACAAAGAGAAGCGCCACGATCGGCTCAGCCGTCTGTTGCGAGATCTGCTCCAGGGGCGAATGGAAGCAACCAGCCACAGCTGCCACCGCCTGCGGCAACTGGCTCGCCGGAAGGTTCACTGCCGCTGCCAATCACCCCCGAACAAATTTCCGCCATGTCGCAAGGCGATGTCGCATCAGCACTTGCGCGTGTCGCGCGCGCGCGCCAATCCCAGGGTCTCGATCAAGCCACCCAAGATCGACTGCGAACCGAGTTTGGGCTTCTTCGAGAACGTCAATCTAGTTTTTATCGTTGATTTCAAGCAATCGAGTTTGATTTCAACCGTTTCAATTCTGCATCAACCAACTTTGGAGCATATGACTTGAGTTTACAGAATCGATCCAACACAAAAAAATTGCTCAAATTTGGGCTTTCGATTTCAATTCTTGCTATTCCGGCCACTGCTGCGATGCAGTCGCCCTCCAGTCGAGGAGTTCAGCCGAATTCTCAGCCCAGTGTTCCCGCGCCAGTACCGGTTCCAGTTGTGCCCGTTCCAGTTGTGCCCGTTCCAGTTGTGCCGGCTCCAGTTGTGCCGGCTCCAGTTGTGCCCGTTCCAGTTGTGCCGGCTCCAGTTGTGCCGGCTCCAGTTGTGCCCATTCCAGCTGTGCCCGTTCCAGTTGTGCCGGCTCCAGTTGTGCCCGTTCCAGCGGTGCCGGCTCCAGTTGTGCCCGTTCCAGTTGTGCCGGCTCCAGTTGTGCCCGTTCCAGTTGTGCCGGCTCCAGTTGTGCCGGCTCCAGTTGTGCCCGTTCCAGTTGTGCCGGCCGTTGAACCAGCCGATGTGCCAGTCGTTCAGCCAGCCGTTGCGCCAGCCGTTGAACCAGCCGTTGCTCCAGCCGTTGAACCAGCCGTTGAACCAGCCGTTGCGCCAGCCGTTGAACCAGCCGATGCGCCAGCCGTTGCGCCAGTCGTGCCCCCAGCAGAAGTACCAATTGAAGTTGATATCAACAACGCTCAACCTGCTGCGGATCTCACTCTGCTAAATACAGCAACACCACCGATCATCCGCCAGTTTCGCACAGATCGAAGAGCAGTTGACATGACAGAAACCGTCATGATCAATTTCAAAGAAATTAAAGTCGAAGACCTCTTCCCATTCATCATGGAATGCACGGGAAAAGCTGTCTTGCCCAGGATGGCTCAACTTCGTACTCAGGTCATCAGCATCCTGAACGATAAACCTATCAGCCGATACAAAGCTCTTGAGTTAATTTTTCAGGCATTTCGTCTGAATGACATCGGTGTTGTTGAAACAGATGAACTGATTATGGTGGACATGCTGACGAACGTCGGCAAATTGCAGCCCGCAATGGTCCTTGGACCGTCCATCGACATCTTACGCCTTGAAGAAAATGGCCAAGTTGTCATCAAGATTTTTGGCATTCAACATACGCGCGCTCAATCGATCTATGACCGATTGAGTTCTTCGATGCCCGATTATGCGAAGTTGGATGTTGACAATAATTCAAATCAGATCATCCTTGAAGGCGATGTGGGACTCGCCAAGCGCTGTCAGGAAATCATCAATGTTTTGGATGTGTCGCCGTTTTCCGATACTCGAACAGAGACATTTCGCCTTCGAAATGCTGATGCAACACTTGTCTCTGATGCGATCACAGCAATCTTTTCCGGCTCGGGAAGCACTGCATCCGCAGGACGAACACCTGCTCGACAAAATCAAAGACCAGGACAGAATCCAAATCAAGCGGCTGCGCCTGCTGCTGGTGGCGCTGATGGACCAACGCTTGTTGTCACAGTTCTTGCCGCAACAAACTCCATCACAGTCCGATCTGATCCAAGCACACTGACCAAGATTGGCGAGATGATTTCAACATCGTGGGACATTCCGCCAACAAAAAATGGCGCGATTTTTAAGTCATACGACCTGAAGTACACCGACCCGCTGAAGGTGAAAGATCTATTGCAGTCTCTGCTCGAATCTGGAGCCGCAAGTCGCTCACAAGGTGGACGAGGCGGAGCCACCCGACTTGCGGGTGGTGGTGGCGGAGGAGGCGGAGACTCAGGTGCGGATGTTGCCGTGGCGAATATCTTTCGAATCGAGGCGTACCCTGATTCGAATCGCTTGATCATTGTCACGAAGACTCCAGACAACTTTGTGTGGCTTGACGAATTGCTCGCAAAAATCGACACGCCTCTGACCGTTGGAATGCCAACAAATGTTCAGCTGAAATATGCGAGCGCGGTTTCACTTGCTGAAATTATTAACGCATTGCTCGCTGAAAGTGGATCTGGTGCAGGGATTACTGCGCCTGAGCAAGGTGTCACTGATCCAAGTTCGGCTTTCGATGCTGGAGGAGCCACAGACTCATCGAATACCACAGGTACTGGCGCAGGATCTGGCGGAACCACTGCTGGAACAACGATCGAATTCCCATGGCAGAATGCGCGAGGCGGCGCGAATGGCGCAGAGACAACCGAAGTCAGCGCTGTGATTGGCAAGAGTCGTGTTGTTCCAAATGCAAACCAAAACTCGCTTCTGGTTCTTGCTACTCCTGAGATACAGACTGCAGTTCTGACGCTCATCGCTGAACTTGATCAGCCTGGAAGACAGGTCATGATTTCGAGCATCTTGGCTGAAGTCGAGCTCGGTGATCAATTTGCGATGGGAATTCAGTTTGGTCCAAATGGCGACATCAGCCCAGTGAATCCGAACAATGCCGTTGTGATTGACACTCTCTTT
>CAJCCX010000225.1 GCA_903961015.1 uncultured bacterium | reverse complement strand
GTCATCCTGATTTGCGACGAATCTTGATGTGGAAGGACTATCCCGCACATCCGCTTCGCAAGGATTACCCCCTTCGTGGACGCGGCGAACGCGAGCATTACCAGCGAGCTGCACGCAGCGATGGATCAACGGGCGCTGGAATCTAGGGGGCGCTGGAATCTAGGGAAATTTTTTCGGCCGAACGGGCCTGCCTAATTGCCCCCCAGAGGCCCTTCTTTTATCAAATAATGGCCGTTTTGTTTTAAAGTGCTTATACATAGATAGTTCCCTTCCAAGGACTTAAAAGATTTTTGAGAAAAATCGACCGCAAAATTTGACCTTTCTCAGATTGGGGACATAGTTCAAACATCATCGGTTCCGTCGCAATGTGTGACGGGAAAACCTGGTGAGTTTGGGAGTCTCGAAAAAGGTGATTCAAAAAATCTGGTTTGAGACTTTGAAAAGTTGTCTGTTACTTGGTGGGTTTCCACTCAGAAACAAAACAACAGAAAGTAAAAAAAGGGAGATTTAAAGAAATGAAGACTTACGCATTACTGGGAGCCGTAGCGCTCATCACTTCGTCCGCTAGCGCAATTTTCACTGGCTGGACAACCGAATCGTCCGTCGTAGGCGATCGAACGATCTATAAGATCTATGCAAATTTCAGCAACACCGGAACCGCAGGATCTGAAGGATCCGCTGCACGCGTCTTAAACGTGTTCGACTTCGGCAAGGCTGATGCGACACCAGAAGGCAATCAGATTGCTGGCGGTCGTCTTGGCGCCATGGGAGCCGTTCATAATGACAATTTCATTGGTGACGTCGATACAGACGGCGACGGATATGCTGATCTTTTCGGCAGCAAGGGAACTTGGATTGGTGACGCTGCTGCAATGTCCACAGCTCAATCTTTGACTGATTCCTTTGTGACCATGCAGGGCATTGGAAACGGTTGGGGAACAGCATTGGATCCATCGTTTGCGGTTCCATACGGACCTAACGCTGACGACATCTCACCTCCAGGCAACATCAATGCTGGTTGGTATGACTCAACCCCAGGTACGGCGAACCTCGTCGGAGCGGGCTTGAAAGTTCGACTGTTGCAAATTGCACGCTTGACTTCCAACACATCCGTCTTCACTGCGAACATGACCTTGGGTTATGCCGCGTTTGGTCAGACCACACCACTCTTTGGATACGGAAGCTTTACGATCGGTGCAGTTCCAGCTCCAGGAGCGCTTGCTCTTCTTGGACTCGCTGGCGCCTTCGGCCGACGTCGACGCTCGTAATCGCGTAAGTAAAAATCGTCAAGAACTTCTTGACTGAACCGGTCGTCGTCCTTGGTCTCCCCGAGGACGACGACCTTTTTCTTTTTGCAATTTGCTGTTTTTGAGTTTCGATTTACTGCTGGAATTCAAGCCGTTTTGCATGAATTATCATTGCGCCAGCTTTCCGCTCTCACCGTGAAAAATATTTGAAAAATGAGCGAACAAAATTGCATTGCTTGTTTTTAGTGATATGTTCTCTTTGAATTGCGTGAGACGAAACTTTAAAAAGTTTCTCTGCCTGCAAGGACACTGGAGAGGTTGAGTAGAAAAGGGATTTGATAACGAATATTTTTTGCGAAGGATGTTGTTCCATCAACAACTTCTAACGCAGCGGGCTCTCTCTTCGTTGAGCCTGACTTTCGATTTTCCTTCCCATCCATCCCGCGACACCCCCCCCAAAAGGGGGGGCTGTTGTTTTTGCGCTCTGGTTTTTACTCGCTTGTTTTTGCTCTCTTGTTTTTTCCCTCAGAGATTCTTGCGTTTGAACACCGCCATCCAAGCCTGCGCACCCTTTTCGTCTGTACTTATTTCGTATCGCGTGGGTTCGATTGATTGCGCATCCCAAGAATCGCGCAGAGATGCGCGGAGTTCGGATTGGGTGACGCGCCGCGGACCAGGCCGAGTCTCGTGTTCATTGAAGCAAATCAAGATGAGCGTTGCCGCGGGCTGTGCGATGCGCGCTAATTCTGAGGCATAGATCGCACGATCCTGATCGGAAAAGACGTGAAAGAGACCGCTGTCGAGAATTGAACCGGCCCAGCCGTCAGGGATGAGACCGCGCAAGTTGAGAACATTGGCGTGTTCGAAGCGAATGAGATCGGTTGCGGGTGTCGATTGACGAGCCAGTTCTATCGCGCGCGCGACGGAATCGACTGCAAGCACCTGAAGGCCATTTTGTGCTAGAAATCGAGCGTTTTCTCCTGTGCCGCAACCAAGGTCGACCACTGGCGAACGAAAGATGTTGCGATGGAGAGCGATCTTGACCGCCGCTTGTGGTCGAGCGATTTCCCAAATTGGTGACCCCAAATAGAGCTGCTCGAAAGACTCTGGCTTTACACCCCGAGCGTCCGCGATGAAATCACGCGCGTTGGAGGTACTGTCAGATTTGTCGTTCACGCTTCGTATCGGATCGCGCGTTACTTCTTGTCCGCGGCGATTGCGTCGGCCAAACTCATATATCGCAAGTATTGCAGGCCAACTGATGCGCCAGCCATCAAGCCTTTTTGCCCAGTGATATAGACCGCGATTCCATTGTCATATGCAGCAGCGGCTGCAGTTCCAGCATCGCCGCCAACTGCGGTTCCGCCTGCGCTGCCTCCGAGCACATTCGTTTTGAATTCATCGAAGCGAGCAGCAGTTTCAAAGACAATTAACAACTGAAGCCCCTGTCCACCAATTTGCAGACCAACATTTGGGTTGCTCAATGCAGCCCAACCCTCTTGGGTTCCACTTGGTGTGAAGACTGCACCGCGACCAAACTGTCCACCGCCGAAGAGAAGCCCCCACTGACCGACTCCTGGAAATACTGCATAGCCAGCGCTCTTATCGAGTTGTGCTTGGAGTCCAGTCACTTCGCTCAAGAACAAGGCGCGACTGGTCTGAGCCTCTTGTGTGAATGCGACGCGATCTTCAGTCTTGGGCGCGGTGTCGCATGCGGACAAGCCAGTGATTGCGATGACAGCGAGAATGGACGAGGAAAGAAATGTTGATACGGACTTCATATAAAGGGAACCTTATCACGCTTCGCCGACTTGAGCCGCAAGCCACGCAGGAACTTTTTCGATATTCATGCTTTCTTGTTGTTGCGTGTCGCGGTGACGAATCGTGACATTCTGACCTGTGAGCGTGTCTGTATCAATGGTGATGCAGAACGGCGTTCCAGCTTCATCCATGCGGGCGTAGCGTTTTCCAATCGTTTGCTTTGGGTCATATTCGCAGTTGTGACGCTTGCGAAGTTCCTTATAAAGTTTTTCGGCGATTTCGGGAAGACCGTCCTTGTTGACGAGTGGAAAAATGCCGGCTTTCACGGGAGCCATTCGAGGATGGAACTTCATATACACGCCGCTTGGACGCGTTTCATCTTTGGTGTATGCCTCGCAAAGAAGCGCGAGCGTGCCGCGATCAGCACCAGCGGATGGTTCGATGACATGGGGGAAATAT
>CAJCCX010000224.1 GCA_903961015.1 uncultured bacterium | reverse complement strand
TTCACAGATCAAGATTTTTTAGCAGCGCGTTTGCCCAAAAACTTCGCAATGTCAAAGTCGACGAAGTCGGCGTGGTGGAAAATGATCGATTCGATCGACCGTTCCATCTTGTCGCCTTCGTGACTGTGGGTCGCAATGATGTGCATGACCTCACCTGGAATGCCGTGCTTGTATGCAAGCGCAACTCCCGTGAATGGATGTCGCACTTGCTGACCAAATGTTCCTTGAACGACTTTGCCCGAAGCGTCCTTGTCGAACTCGAGTGGCTTTCCGCAATCAGCAAGCAGTGCGCCTGCGATCAAATAGTCGTGTTGGATCGGGATATCGCAGCGAAAACTGCTTTCAAGCACGCTAGCGATGGCAATGCACTGCAACACACATGAATTCAAGTGTTCGATGAATGTCATCTCGATGTCGCCAGCGAGCAGTGTGAACTTGACTGCACGAAGTTCTTCGAAAGTCCATCCTTTGCCGCCGCATCCTGTTGCGATTGCTTCGTTCCAAACAGCTGCGACCTTTGCGCGCAATGTTTCATCCTTGATTTTCATCAGGCTGGGAAAGAGTCCTGCGATTTCAGCGACGCCGAGGTTGGCGCGAGAATGAGAAGGCGAATTTGTCATAGTGGTCATATTGCTCTCGAGGATGTGTTGATGTGAACGAAATCAAGAAGTTGGGAGTGAACGCGCAGATGGTCCGTCATATCCGTGATTGACGGGGTCGATACGACGCATAGGTTTTTCGCGCGTTTGCTCTTCGACTACATGAGCAACAAGCCCTGGTGTTCGCGCAATCATAAAGATGCCGTTGAAGACAGATGGATTGATTCCAACATCGGCAAGTATCGCGCCGATCGCGCCATCAACATTGATTGGTAGCGGTTTCTTCGCGTCTGCAAAGCATTTTTCGACTGCGCGAGCTGCTTTCATATGTGCTCCGTCGACGCCTGCTTCTTGCGCGAGCGTGAAGAGCCGCGCAGTGCGTGGATCCTTTGTGTGATATCGATGTCCGAAGCCAGGCATTCTTTCGCCAGCATCTTTCATCGCAGCGAGATGACGCGCGGCTGCGTCGTCGATCGTGATCGATTCTTTCACCGCGCGATCTGCGACTGCTTTTAATTGTCTCGCGCAATCCTCGATCGCACCGCCGTGATGTCGATTGATTGACATGATGCCAGCGGCAACCGAAGCACTGAGTGTTGCGCCAGTCGATGCAACGGTTCGCGCAGAAAGTGCGCTTGGTGGTGTCGCGCCGTGATCAATCGACGCTACAAGCACAGCATCCATCAATCGACCGATCGGCGCAGAGGGAAGTTCGCCAGTCAGAATCAGATGCACAGTTGCGCCGAACGATGCTCGTCCCATTAAATCTGCGATGTCATATCCGCGGACGGCAACTTTATTTGGTTCGATATGCGTGATTGCTGTATGCCACGCGGCATTTTTTTCTGCTTCGCTCATAAGACTTTTTCCCTTGATTCTCTTGAGAATTTCAACCACTGCGCTTGGCAGTTCGCCGAAAGCATCGACCACTGTTGCGCCTGCTTCGCGCAGTGCGGTCACTTTTCCTGCGTGCGTTCCACGTCCGCCTTCAATGATTGCACCTGCATGACTGAAGCGAGTTCCTTCGCGCGCGGCTTTACCCCCGATGTATGCGATGACTGGCTTGGTGATCTTGCGATCGTGAATCAATTGCGCGAGTTCTTCTTCTTGGGTCGAACCAATTTCGCCAAAGATCACGATTGCTTCAGTGAGTGGATCTGCTTCGAACATCAGCGCGGCTTCTGGAATGCGAATGCCAAGAACTGCATCACCGCCGATGTGTGCGATGGTGGAAATGCGAACACCAGCTTGGCCTAAGTAATAACCAGTGCTCGATGCCATTCCGCCAGAGCGACTGATGATGCCAACGCCAGCAGGAACGCCGGGCTTGAACCATTGACGCGCGCTTTCTGCGCGACCGCCGATCATGCCGACAACACCTTTGCCTGGACTGAGCACGCCGAGCGTGTTTGGCCCGAGGAATCTCGCATTATTTGAACGAGCGGCCGCTGCGATTTCCATTGCATCCCAGACTGGAACGCGATCTGGAACAAGCACTGTCAATTTGATTCCTGCTTCGATCGCAGAGATCGCCGCATCTTTCACGCCAGCGGCGGGCACAAACAAAACGGAGATGTCGATTTCGCCCAGTGCTGCGACAGCCTCATGCGGCGTATTGAAAACAGGTACGCCCAGAATTGTTTGGCCACCTTTGCCTGGTGTGACTCCTGCAATGACATTCGTTCCATATTCACGCATCAACTTTGTGCGCGCTTGACCTTCTCGCCCAGTAATACCTTGCACCAGCACGCGCTTTGTTTCGTCAATGAGAATTGCCATCAGCGTGCTCCTTGCGAAGTTGCGGGGGCGGATTCTTGTTTGGAACTTGGAATGATTCCTGCAAGTCCTGGAATATCAAGTTCCAAATAAAAGCCTTCAACGCCAGCGATGCGACATTCAACATCGCATGCAAGCAGTTCGGAATCTTTCGATGCAAACTCTTCGGCGGGAAGTGAAATTGCAGGCGCTCCGCCGCTGTCGATGATCAATCCGCTCGAATGAGTTTCAACCGCACGGCGAATCTGCGACCACTTTGCAGTGTCAATCCACACGCGTCCACTCTTGACGGCGAATGATGTTGCGGATGGATCTTTGACGAATGCGGGAAGACGCGGCGCACGCGGCACCCATTTTTTCCCGCCCGCTTCATTGACAAGTTCTGCGAATCGCGCACCGATCATCGCGGGGGAATCTGTTTTTCGATATCCCTCGACTGGAGCGCTGAGAAGCGGCGATATGCGCCGAAGAATGTCGACCGCGCGATCTTCTGTATTGCCGCCAAGCCGAACGACTGCTGGAATATCAAGGTCAAGTTCCCAGAACGCCTTGGCGAGTCCATACGCGGACCAATATTGTTCTTGACTCGCGACGCCAGAACCAGATCCGAAATAGCCGACTAGATCTGGCTGTGCAAGAATGATTCGACTTGCGCGATAGACCTTTGAAGCGGATGGATTTCCGCTTGTATCTGTGAAGTTGGCAATGGTGAAACCTGCGTTGACAATCGCATCCATCGACATCATCGATCCACCGCCGCCGGCGCCGTGGAATCCAACGAGACCGTTCGTGTCTTTGCTTGCAACTGTTGCCAACTGGGCGAAATAAAATGTTCCGCGGTGATCACTTTGTTCTGCGGCATACGCGACGCGTTCGAGCGCGGTTGGGGGATGATCAAATTCGCGGGCGATTTCGATGCCGAGTTCTGGATGTCTTGCGACTGCGTAATCATCGATGGTGATTCGACAATCCGCTGCGACAAAATTTCCATCGGTTGTCAGCACCAAAGGATTGATTTCCAAAGATCGCGCTTCCACAGATCGTGCTGCAGCGAAGAGTTTGTGTATCGATTCGCACAATCCTTGGGATTGTGCCGTGGAAAGTCCACAACTCGAAGCCGCAGAACGCACAACAGCATCGTCTGGTCCTTTGATCACATCGCAGGTGATTTTACGTGTCGATGTCGCACGTTCTTCAATTCCACTTCCGCCACCATCAGCGAAGATGATGACTGGTGCACGTGCTGCGTCATCGATTGCGAGCGAAAGGAAAAACTCGCGTGCAATCGATATTTTTTCTTCGACCAACACGGCTTCGACTGGAAATTGTCCAACTTTCATCGCAAGCATGCGCGCTGCGTGTGCGCTCGCTTGATCCGGCGTTCGCGCGAATGCCACGCCGCCGATTGCCGCTCGGCCCGTCATCCACGCCTGAATCTTGATCACGACTTCTCCGCCAGCGGTGAGCAATTCAATTGCTGCAACTGCGGCTTGTTCTGAAGTTGTCACGGCGCGTCCACGGGGAATGCTGAATCCGTTTGCTGCGAGGATTGCTTTGCCTTGGTGTTCGTGGAGTCTTGCCATTGAGAGCTTTAAGATAGCAGTCGATTGAGTCGGGTTTACGACGGGCGAGATTGCTTCGCGGCGACTGGAGAAGTTGGCAAAACACGATCAAATCCAGCACCTCGGCGCAAGTCCGTCAATTGACCTGCATGCAATCCATTGTGAAAGCACAATCGAATGGCAAGAGCGTCGATTCGCAGCGGATCGCCATTCCACAAAACGGTTTCTTGCAATCGCTCTGTTGGAAGCGATTCAAGAACGCAAGCAAGTTCTTCTATTGCGCGCGAAAAAATTTCTTGGCCGCGTACGAGCGATGGATAAAAGTCTGGATCACCTACGGGCGTGGAATCTTTCATCACATCGTCGGCTCGAAATCTTTTAGCCGAATTTTGCGCACCATCCGAACCATCCTCTGGTGCAAAGTCTTTTTCATTCGGCACATGGCCGCCGATCAAATGTCCAAATCGTGCCATCGTGAATGCAGTGTGGCCGAGAATCCAAATCGGATGATTCGGCATCCCAGGTCGCTGCAATGTTCGATTGGACTCGTCAAATCCTCGCAGGAAGCGCAAGAGCAGCGGGGCAGATCCGCGGATCATCAGCGCAAGGGTGGCGGGCGAAGGTTGGTTGGTCATATCGCCATTCTCCCAAAGAAAGTGAAACGTGATGTATTGGAAAACTCAAAAAACTTTGGTTTGAATTGCAATTCTTCGTTCTCAATGCGATCTTTATATTGATATGAAACAGTTCCAGGGTCCAAACAAAGTTCAGCAAGTCCTTGTCGCCGCTTTCAGCCTTTTCATTGGCATATTGCTTGCCCGTGCAATGGGTCTGTGAGCGACAATCGATGTCGTAAAAAAAGCCCCTCGATAACGAGGGGCTTGGTGCGATTTCGTTTGTTACGGAATGCGATTGAGCTCTTTAAGGGACGAGTCCCCAGCGAGCCAACAGCAATCCAAGGTCTTCAGCATTTGTATGCGTATCGCCGTTGAGATCTCCGGCGAGTGGATTTGGAATGTCCCACCAACCCAGCAAGATATAAACGTCTTGTTGATCGATCACGCCATTGAGGTTGAGATCGCCATAGCGCGTTTCGCAGGAATCTAATTTGCCGTCGCTGTCCGCGTCAGCTGCACCGTTGGAAATGTCGACCGAATCACTGACTCCGTTTCCGTTACAGTCGACCAAAGCCACTGCGGGAACGGGAGGTGCTTCAACCAACTGTTCGCGCGCTTCGATAGTCGCAGGTGCATCTTGAATCCAAGTGGTTCCGCTTTTCTTCAACACGATTGTTGTTTCGGCCTGTGCGGTGACAGTGTTGACTTGCGTTACTACTTTTTTAGTTGCAGTGACGGTGGTGATCGCAACGGTTCCACCGTATGCGGCCGTTGTGAGCGAGAGTATGACGATAGGTAAGAGTCTTTTCATAGTTTTCCTGATATATAAAGGTGCGTGACAATCCCCAGAATTTTGTGAGAGTTTGGTATCGCCTAAGCGCTGATTGCGGCATTAATTTTTGAAGATGCACATGCGCATCGTCTGCATTTGAGCATTTATTGGTCCCCGCGAACCCCCAATCCACCCAGACCAGAGTCACCCAGAATTGATTGTTTATTGACTCACAGAATCAAAGACAGGCACTTCGGCGGTCGTGGACTCAAACCAAACACCTGCATCGCCTGCGGGGATTGCAAGGACGGTTGTTGTTCCACGAAGCGAGAGGGCGGTCACACCAGGCTTGACCGATACTCGCCATAAGTAACTGCCCGATGAAGTTTGAGCGCCACTGACAAGAATGTTTGAATTGAATGCAATCCGATTTATTGCCAGAGGGTTTTCTACAAATCCACCCAACTTGGTGTTGAGTTCTCTCAACAATTCATTGAGTCTGTTTGCATGCTCAATTCGAAGCGCTGGTGCTGCTGTTTGATACACCGTTGTGATTGGAGAGGAGGGTGAGTTCCAGACAAGAAAGGTCTTCGATCCAGCAAGGGCCAAATGTCTGATCATTTCATCGTGGTACTGAGGCGCGGTGGGATACCCACAAAGCGGCGCAGCCAATTGCTGGCCAGGCTCACCGCCTACATACACCGGTGTTGAGATCCATGGACACAATTCGGTCTGTCCAGTTCGTCGAACCGATCGAATCGTTTGGACGTCCATCAACAGACTGGACCATGGTCCACGCGCCAATTTCGTAGAACCGCCAAGAACGAGGCGGGTCGGATCGGCCGGATTGATTCCCCAAGCCGTCGCAGCATGGATGAGAACCCCGTAGCAGATTGGACTATTGCTCGAGCCGAAGACATTGTCATGCGGTTGAGCATGTCCGTACCAGTCTGGGGCAGCATCTGTCGCAGACATCTTGAAGCCTTCATAATTACTGCCCTTCAAGTTTGGATATGCGGACTTTGCTGGAGTCCAAAGAGCCTCGTTGAGCGCCGTGGTAGTCAACTTGGCGACCACATTGTTCCAAGCGAGATAGTCATTTCCAACGCCTGGTCCTCCGACTCGATTCGTATCGACACCGATCAATTGATCGTTCAACGCGGGCAGACCGAAGCGTGTTTCATTCGCGCGAGGGTCATTGACGATTGACTTAACAAATTTTCCGGATGCGTCCTGGTCCATCAGGTTGAAGTTGTTAAAGATTCCTTGTTGCTCATTGTCTAAAACCAAGAAATCAAAGTTGACGTCTTGCGCCTTCATTGAACTCAACGCAGCAGTCCACTGTGCTCGCGCTAAGTCGACAGCAGATTCGCACCAAGGGCTAGGTTGCTGTGATGGAGTCCCATCTAAACTGGCAACGTTTTCTGCGCTCCATGTTGTATCGCCAAAGAATCCGGCGCCGAAGTGCCAAGCAAACAAAGCGCGTCGTCCAGGTGGAAGTGCATTCAATGCGCCTTTGATGGACGCAACATCTGGCACTGAAACGCGAGGGAAAAAACTCTGGTATCGCTCGATATTGTTTTCATAGATGGGCTGCTTATCCATTGGCCAACGAAGCCAAACCATCGGAAAAACATACTGAAGTGCTGGTTGTTGTTCCCAAGTCGCAGCCCAAATTTCGCGCGCAGGATCGACAGCAGCCACAACGGGTTCTGCTCCACCACCCGCCAATAGTGCCGTAAAATTCGCGGCGGTTATGGTTCCGTCAGCCAATGCGGCAACCGCCTTTGCAATTTGGTTACTCGATAGTGGAAGTGGAGCAACTGTCGAAGGGGTGCTGGAAGTCGGCCCGGTTGTCGCTAGAGCGATTGCGTCAACTGCAGTTGATGTCGCAGTTGGGCGAGCGATTGTTGCGACTGTGCTGACTGGAGTTTTACCCGCTTGAGTTGTTCCAAGGACGGTCTTCGAAACAGCAGGATTTGCAGGGGCGGTCACAGCTGATGTTGCGGCTGGCTTCGGCGCAACGACTGGCGCAGTGGCAACAACTCTCGATGTAGGAGTGGCGGGGGTTGCAACTGCGACTGGGGCAATCTTCTTGCTCGTTGTGACTGCTGCGGTCTTGGCGGTACTCACTGCAACTGGTGCTTTTGCAACAGGCGCTTTTGCAACTGGTGCTTTTGCAACAGGCGCTTTTGCAGCTGGTGCTTTTGCAACTGGTGCTTTTGCATTTGTCCCCGAAGGAGTTGCGACTCGAGATTGTCGCGCATCAGCTGGCGAACAAACGAGCAAACTTACAACGAGCGTCCCGAGAATTTTGATTCGAAATGAATGATTCATTTGAGTGAGCAGCATAATACGATCCCCTTTACGACATAAGGACTAAATATTGCGAATGCATGTTTACCTTGGCGCAAGACGGATGTCTCACAGAGAAGACCCGAGTACCAATGCAGGCGCATCGGGTCTGTGGTTGCCAACAGATCAGAAAGTGGCATTCTCGATCGACTTTGCAAATCCTCTTTCTCGTATTTTCAGCATTTCTCTTTCAATAGAAGATTATTAGTTGTAAAAGCGTGACGCCATAATCGATATTTCAGCAGTTCAAATGCGTTATTCTCCCCCAAATGCTCATTCCAACCAGCAGTGTTTCTCGTTTGCTTGGCAGTACGATTCTTTTGGCCTGCCTCCTCGCCATGACTCCCATTTTCTCCAGTAACCAATCGACAGTAACCCCGGCCTCTCGAATGGATGAGGGGATCCTTTCGCGACAAGCCGAAGTCATTCGCCGTGCGCGCGAGTCTGCGCCAGTGAACGTGGTCTTTGTGGGAGATTCGATCACGCAGGCTTGGGAAGATGGCGGCGCAGCAATTTGGAAAGATCGATTCGCAAGCGCGGGCGCGCTCAATCTCGGCGTGAGCGGAGACCGAACAGAGCATGTCTTATGGCGCCTCGATCAAGCGCCGTTGACGCGACTTGCGCCCAAGGCAGTCGTCTTGCTCATTGGCACCAATAATCTTGGCCACGGAACTGCCAATGCCGCGCAAACTTTTTCTGGCATTTGTGCGGTGGTCGCGAAGATTCATTTACAAGTTCCCAAAGCGCGCATTCTTCTGTGCGCAATTTTTCCGCGTGAAGAAAATATGAATGCAATGCGAGGTGATGTTGCGCAAGTCAATCAAGCTCTTGCAAGTGCGTTCGCGAATGATTCGTCCGTTCGTATCATTGATCTCTGCACTTCGTTCATCGGGGTCGACGGAAAAATCCCAGCTCGTTTGATGCCGGATTTTCTCCATCTCACTCCAGCGGGATATCAAGTGTGGGCCGATGGAATTCGCGCGCCGCTTGAAGATGCGTTGAAGATATAACGCGCAGGCTTCGATCAGCGAAGTTCGAATTCTTTTGGCGGCGGGCAAGCAGGATTCACCCATTGAATGACCGCGGCCCATCCCGCGCTTTCTTCGTCGTGCGGCAAATATCCGAAGATCGGACGAATGACACACCATCCATCTTTGATATGAACGCTCAGCACTGGGTCGCTGAAAATGCCGGCAACGACATCGTTCACATATGTTTGCGCATCCATTTGGCTTTTTCGAGTGTGATATCCAGGCAATCGACTTCCACCAACCATGCGCCAAAGATTTTCTGTTTGCACAAGCGCGCGCGTCGCGTCGGTCAATCCGTGTGCGATGCCATGATGCTGATGATCTGGATCGACCATCACATCTGCTCCATAGAGCGTGTGACCATTGGGATCATGATCGCTGAATGATCCTTTCGCCGTCAGCACATCCCACGAATCGTCGATATGAAAATCGTGCATGCACACGCGCAGCGTGAAGTGAACGCCAGCAACTTTTCCAGTGGGCATGTGCTCTGCAACAAATTGTCCTTGAGGGAAAATTCGATGATGCGCCGCAAGCTCATCGGATGTGTATGGAGTTTCGTTGGGATAGACCCGCGCGCAGATCGCAGAGATTGCTGCGAAGTCTTCGGATTGCATCATTCGAATTCGATATTCGGGGGGCAACATCGAATGAATTATAGAGATCCTAAAGAGAGTCAATCAATTTTTGAAACTCGAACACTCCAAACACAGTGCCGATGGAAGGTCATTGCATATGGCGTGAAGGCAAAAGGGTTTTCCACGGTTTTCGCGCGCGGCAGGCGAAACGGTGCGGCAGGGGCGTCACGAAAAATCACTGCCGATATCCTGCGCCCTCGCAATCGCATTTATCGGTGGAATTGTCGGGTATTCGCCCGCGATACTGGGCATGCGGATTCCTCCTAAGCCGTGAATCATGGTTGCCAAGCTCCCATCATAATCGCGAGATCCAGCCCCGACACGATTCCATCTCGGTTGAGATCTGCGACGGCAGTTCCAGTCGACCAATAAACCAAGATGTACGCCAAGTCGATACCGTTGACATATCCATCGCCATTGATGTCGGGATTTGGGTTATATGGCAACTCACAAATGTTCGATGGATCATCGACGCTTCCTTGAATATTCGCATTGCTGGTGTAGACCTTGTGCCCATTGGTCATCAATGTCGCTCCTGGAAAGACATGCAGGCCTTTCGCATACAGCACTTCTGATCCCTTGCCCGCGGTGTTGTGAAACGCATCAACAAGCGCGACCGTGGATCCGGTATGGATCGCGATTTCACCGAAGAGAGAGACGTCCGCCGCACCGCCTTCGAATGGACCTGCAACGCAACCGAAGTCGCGGCTGGTCACTTCGAACGATTGAGTTGTGCTGTCGCATCCATCAAACGAAAGTTCTGCTCCCTGAAATTGAATTTTGCTTGCGGGGCAGGCGATCGTCATATCTCCGCAAAGCGAAAACTTCCAGAGTTCTTCGATGAATCGCAGTTCACCACCTGTTCCAACTGAAACAGATCCTGCAACGCGAATGCCGTCGCCGGGTTGAGTTCCGCCAGTTCCGCCACCCGCAAATCCTGGTGTCGTGATGACATTGCCGATCACGATTCCTTCGTTCATCAATTGGCCAGTGACATACAGCACGCCAACTTGCGCCAAGATTGTTCCATTTGTCTTGTTATGAATATTGCCGATGACAACGAGGTCGTCGGTTGTCAGGATTCTGCCAGAATTGTCGATGGCGCCGATGATCTGGCCCGACGCTGCGAGTTGCGAAGATGCAGAAACTGCGACATCCGCAACGATGGTGGAAGCGAGACAAGAAGCATCGCCACCCATCGTCAGGAGTCCAACATCGATTGTTCCACCAACGGAAACGAAAGTGGATTCTGAAGCGGTTGAGAAATTGTCTGCGATCAAGATGCCGCCGAGCAAATCAAGTGATCCATTCAGCGAGATGGGTGCAAGCGCATTGAAGACAGCATTCGTTGCAAGAATCATCGAGCCATCAAGTTGGACGGGCGATCCATCATTCTGCGCCATGACCGATCCACCAAGAGAAACAAATGTGTTTCCTGCAAACGCAAGAGTCGAACTAGTCGTGATGGTGATGCCAACATTGGTTGGAATATTGACAACGCCATCAATCTTGATCGACTCAGGCGCAGTCATTCGTGCGCCATTTGCAAATAGCGTTGTCGAAATCGCGGGGCGGAGGATGGCATGCTTTGATTTCAGTTCAATTGACTTTCCGCGAAAATCCACATTTCCTGCCGCCAAAGTCGATGGTTCGACCAACAAAGTATCGCCATTTTCTGCATTCAAGATGCCTGAAGTGAGCTGCGAAAAATATTCGTATGTCCGTGTATTAAGCACGGTTGGAGGGAAGAGCGCGATGGAGTGGCCTCCACCTGTAGCAAGTTTCGTGCAAAGTCCAAGGTTGCTGGGGATGTAGCACTGGCCGTAAACGTTGTATCCCCACGCGCGCACGGTCCCACTTTGCTGGATTGCGATGGTGTGGTATCCACCTGCCGCGATTTGCGTGCAAACCCCAAGGTCGCTTGGGATATTGCATTGGCCGTAAAGGTTGTATCCCCACGCGCGCACGATGCCATCTCCTGTGAGTGCGATGGTGTGTACGGCACCACCGGCGATTTGCGTGCAAACCCCACGGTCGCTTGGGATATCGCATTGGCCGTTACCGTTCCATCCCCCCGCGCGCATGAGCCCACTTTGCTGGATTGCGATGGTGTGGGAGTCACCTGCCGCGATT
>CAJCCX010000223.1 GCA_903961015.1 uncultured bacterium | reverse complement strand
TTCCACATTGATTTTTTTACACACCATGCGCAAGTGTTGGTCGATGCTCTTCAGCGACCGATCAGCACCCCCGATTCCAACGAACTTGCCATCAATAATAATCGGGCATGTTTGCTCGAGCATCATCTGTCCTTCATAGACATACGGTTCGGTGATTCGAGCCTCGCGTGATCCAGTTCGTTCGAATTCCTTGCGGAGCCCTGCAAACCACAGGCTGGTCTCTTGATCGATACCCGGCTTGAGAATTATCGAATCGCCGTTTTTCCAGTCTTTCCACGCATAGGGGCAGAATCGACCAGCCGCATTGAACGCTCCTGGTATGACGGGTGTAGGTTGGGCCAAAGGAATCGCTGACGGTTCGTAATCGACATAGGCAGAAATCACTCCAGAAGTCGAACTCAAGAGCGCATTTAACAAAGCAACAGTTTCAGGGAGTTTTCCGTACATCCCAGTTTCTTGCGAGCGCGCAAGCATTGTCGCCAATTCCAGAGTCGATTCGTTATCGGTATCAAACCCAAACGCAATTTCGGCAGTCGTAATGCGCATTAATTCCTCTTGGTCGTCCCGAAATGCGCTCAGGCTGTGCCGGTTTCCAAGACCGACGAGCACAAGCATTACGATTGCAGACGGCAGTGCCCCTAATAAGAGGAATCGTGCAAGGATGGATCGTCTAAATTGGATATGGGACCCGACATGGCTTCCCGCAAGGGATTCTTGTTTTGTATTTGCTAGCATCTGTTTTACCTTTGCTGTATACTACCGAAGTAAGAGTGCGGAATGTCCGTCACTCGTTTCTCAAGGTTTGCGCCTGCGCTTCGATGTCCTACGCTTCATTTCGTATCGGTATTCGCTGAGCTTGCGCTTGAAGGAAGGTATTGTTATGAAGCTGTATGTAGGAAATCTCCCGTTTAAGGCTACGCAGGAATCTTTGGCTGAGTTTTTTGGTCAGTTTGGAGCTGTCGCAGAAGTGTTCATCGCAACTGATCGTGAAACCGGTCGTTCGCGTGGATTCGCATTCGTCACGATGGCTGACGATGAATCTGCAAAGAAGGCAATCGAAGAATCAAATGGCAAGCCATTTGATGGTCGCAATCTCACTGTGAACGAAGCTCGTCCACCTGCAACTGGTGGCGGCGGCGGCGGTCGTGGTGGATTTGGTGGCGGTGGCGGCGGCGGTCGCAGTGGCGGCGGCGGCGGCTACGGTGGTGGCGGCGGCGGTCGCAGTGGCGGCGGCGGCGGCTACGGTGGTGGTGGCGGCGGTGGCGGCGGACGCGACCGTTATTGATTTGATTTGATTTGTATTTTTCAGCCGGTCTTCCGATTCGTCGGGAGACCGGCTGTCTTTTTGCCTATGAAGTTTTGTGTGGCGCGCTTGCTTTGAATGATCGCTGGGATCACTTCTTGGATCACTTTGGGGATCACTTCGAAAATTCAGCGTGAATTTTGGGATCGATTGGGTCGAGGATTCTGATTCGGTTGCTTGTTCGAGCCGCCGTTTTTCTTGCCACCGTTCTCTCCTCCGATCAAGTCGCGTGTTCGATCGCTTGGTTGCATCGAACCTGTCTGGGTTGCGCCAGCTTTTCGCTGGCCTGGCGGCAGAAAACGCTGTCGATTCGCAAGTGCAACTTCCGGCGAAACCTTCAGCAATTTCAGTGAAAGATCCTGTGCTTTGCTGATGTCGTCCTTTGTCAGTTTCGCGCGCAATTGATTTCGTTCATTCGCAGCAGTGTTGTTTCCAGCGCTAGCAGCAATATTCAGCCAGGCATATGCGAGTGTTTGATCGAATGGAACTCCCGCTCCACGACGATGCAATTGCGCGAGAAAATATTGCGCCCAATCGAGACCATGTTCTGCAGCATCAAGATAGTAACCCGCTGCGATGGTTTCATTCTGCGGAACGCCGTCACCGCGTTCGAAGAGAACCCCTAATTGAAACTTCGCATGTGGCACGCCATTCTCTGCAGCGATTTGATACCAACGCGCTGCCTCGAGATCGCTTTCTGGAATGCCATTTCCGCTGTCGTAACGAAGTCCAATCGCAAAGCAGGCATCTGGATATTTCTGATTCGCAGCGAGGAGATAGAGCCGACTTGCTTCGGAGTTGTCGCCTGGAATCCCCGTGCCGAATTCGTAGAGTCGCGCGAGTTCGTATTGCGCAGCAGGAAGTCCAGAGATGGATGCTTTGTCGAACCATGCAGCGGCCTCGCGCGCATTTGCTGGAACGCCGCCTTCACCACTGAGAAGAATTCTTCCAAGCATCAATTGCGCATCTGCATCGCCACGCTCTGCAGCATTGAGAAAACAACGCGCTGCAGCTTGTCCATCTTTTGTGACTCCATCGCCTGCACTATGAAGCATTCCCAGCGAAATGTTTGCGGGAATCGAACCTTGAGCAGCCGCGAGCGAATACCAATGTGCCGCGAGAGTCGTATTTCGCGCAATTCCATCGCCATATTCCAACATTTGCGCTAACTGCAGTTGAGCTGGTGCAGAACCTGCTTGCGCTGCAATCTCGAACCACTTCGCGGCTGCGGGGGAATCCACTGGAACACCAGTTCCGTCACGAAGCGTGATTGCCAAAGCAACTTGCGCAAGGACCAATCCCTGTTCGGCTGCCATGTTGAACCATTCCAGAGCCTCTATTGGACTTGCATCAATCCCAATTCCTTGTTGCAGTCGAGCTGCAAACTGATATTCGGATATGGCATCACCTTTTTCTGCGGCGGCGCGAAACCAATCGGTCGCGGTTGTTTGATCTTTCACAGCACTATCTTGAGTCGAATAGATGAATCCCAGCCATCTTCCCGCTTGCGAGTGATTCGACTTCGCAGCAATCTCAAGCCAAGGGATTGCCGCAATTGGATCTTGGGCGACGCCAATTCCATCGGCGAGGCGGATGCCAATTTCGAGTGCCGCGTCGGAATTCCCTGCATTTGCGGCGAGGAGATACCAACGCGCCGCCTCGACGGGATCCATCGTGACACCTTCGCCTTTGTCGGTCATCAACGCCAGTCGAAGTGCCGAAGCGGAATCACC
>CAJCCX010000222.1 GCA_903961015.1 uncultured bacterium | reverse complement strand
CGCGCTTCTGGCGAAAGATCTGTCAGTTCGAGCGCCTTTGTGAACATTTCAGTTGTCCGTGTCTGGCGATAGATACGACGGAACGCAGCCGCTAATGCAGCTTGATTGAACTTTGCTCCATCCTCTGCAGGCATCGCACCAACAATTATTGTGCGGAATTGATCGTTCACTTCACGGACTGCCTTGCGCAGCGTGATCTGCCGATCGGCGATCACCTTCGCAGCGGCGATGTCACCGTCAAGAACAGTTCGCATCATCTTTGGATCGCTTTGGTCGATATAGCCATCGCGTGTGACCAGCGCATTATCGAGTTGTAATTCGTAATCGTCGAGCGTCTTGGCAGATCCGTCGATCGAAGTCTGAGAGACTCCAGCTTCGTCCATCACGACAAAGAGGTTTGTCGCCTCGCCCGAAAGAATTGCATTATCCATGGACTTCTCACGGCGAAGAAACCGCTGAAATTTTGCCCAATTTGCTTCCTGATTATTACCAAGCGTTGCTTCGATTCCACCAATGACAATTGCCTTGAACGCCGCTTTTTCTCCGGACCAACGATTGATTTCGGCAACGATCTCTTCCATGATTGCCTTCGTTTCAAGATCTGCACCGGTGGCTTTGCGTTCTGCTGCCATTTCTTCACCCATCTTTGTCATGCGTTGGGAGAAGAATTTCTGGCGAGCCTCGTCAGACAATGGACCGCCGTTTTCAACTTCCATCTGTTCAACATCTTGCTGAATGGTGTCGCGCATCGTTCTCATCTTCTCGCGCATATCGCCACCCATAAAACTCTGAAACATTCGCATCCCAGCCTCTTGAATCTTCTGTTGGGACGCTTCTGCAGCAGGATTGAAGGCGAGGTCATAATCATTCAAAAGAGTTTCAACGATCACCATCTGACCTTCGTCGAAACTGAGTTGTTCTTTAAAGAGGGGGATATCTCGTCGCAAGAAATCTGCCTTATATCGAGTCATAAGTTGACTGAATGCACCCATCCCTCCACGACCACCGCCGCCACCGCCGCCGCCACCGCCACCGAATCCAAATCCACCTTGACCGCGACCGCCGCCTTGGCCTTGACCGCCTTGACCTTGACCACCTTGACCTTGACCGCCACCTTGCTGCTTCGCTTCTTGCTTGGCAGCCTTATCCTTTGTGGCCGGTTGAGTCGCAGGTTGATTTGCCGCGGGCGCAGCTTGTGTCGCACCTTGGAAGGCAAGCGCACTTGAGCCAAACAAAGAAATGCTCAAGATGAGGGAAGAAGAGAAGATGGTTGAGCGCATTGGAGATTGCATCATTTCGGAAACTCTTTCAGTTTGAATATCGAACAAGAAAACGCAGTGGATGACAGAATAGTCCATCGAGCCCAAACAGCGCTCAACTTTCTTGATTCATTGCTATGAAAACCTAGATTCGGGACAGGCTAAATAACTAAATTCCACTTCAATTTGAAGGGGAAAGTTGATAAATCATCCCAGGTCCGTCAGCGCCGGAGTTTGTTCCGCACACAAACAATGTCCCATCTAGCCCTTCCCCGAAGCTTGCGGGACAAAAACCGCTTTTCCCCCCGACGACAACGGGTGGGACGGTCAGCTTGCCACCAACCGCTCTCAATCCCCACATCGTTCCAACGGCATAGTCCGCGTACAAATAAACTCCGACTAGATTGGGATAGGCAGTTCCTCTATAGACATACCCGCCCGTCACAGAAACGCCGTCCTTGTGGGAATATTCCACAAGTGGTTCCATGAATTTCGGATCTGCTTCACTCGAATCCTCAACGCCTTGAGTCGGATGAAAACCTTCTCGAGGTCGCCAGCCATAATTGCCGCCCTTCGTCACGATGTCGATTTCTTCCCACGCATTTTGACCGACATCACCGGCGTAGATTTCTCCCGTCTTACGATCGAAAGACATGCGCCACACATTTCGAAGTCCGTACGCAAAAATTTCTGGTGCGGATTCTGCTTTGCCAACGAATGGATTGTCGGAAGGAATGCCATATGGTTTTCCTTCCGCAGGATGATCAACATCAATGCGCAACATTGCGGCGAGAAGTGAATTCGTGTTTTGTCCGTTGCCCCAAGGATCATTGCCCGCGCCACCGTCGCCAGTGGAAACATAGAGATAGCCATCGGGACCAAAGAGAACCGTTCCACCATTGTGATTCCATGCTGGATCAGGCACTTCCAGAAGTATCAGTTGTGATGCGGGATCGATCATGCCGTCGTCCTTCGCCCTGAAACGAGCGAGCACTTCGCGATCAGGCGATTTTTCAGTCTTTTTTGCGGTGTACCACACATAGAGAAAGTGATTCTCGGCGAACTTTGGATGAAATGCGAGTGAAAGCAAACCCTGTTCATTGAACTTATCAAAGACAGGCTCTTTGATATCCAACACAACACGACCTGTATTTTCAGGATCAGTTGAATCAATTTCGATGACACGGCCAGCTTGTTCAACAACATAAAGTCGATCACCACGATCTGGTCGAGCAACGACTTGCACTGGACGAATCAATTTTACCTTGGGCCAAACTCTGCGCATTTGAACTTTTGGAATTGCAGTCTCAGAGATTGCACTCCCAGTAGAAGGCGCACTTGCTGGCGAAGTTTCTGAAACCGCCGCGGGTGTGGGCATCGGTTTTGGCATGGGTTTGGGCATCGGTTTTTGTACAGGCGTGTACTGAGCCGCGCCCACAAATGTTGTGGCAGAACCTGCAACGACAACCGAGAGCACAATGGATACTGCATAATTCATTGAAGAAAGGATAGGCAGTGAAACTATCTCGATCGTGGAAAATCACTGCAGTATCGACTCATCGAGTCAACGTATCCTGCCATAATGACATTCACTTCTTTTGCATTCATCGCGCTGTGCATCGTGATTGGGCAAACTGCGCCCGCTCCTACTCCTGCGCCTGCTCCTACACCAGCGCCTGCCCCCGCGCCCGTTCCTGAAGCGGGATTTGAATCGCTCTTTGACGGGAAGACTCTCAATGGATGGATCGGAAGTACGGGTGGGTATGCCGTCGAAAATGGTGCGATCACCTCTCTTCCAAATGGAAAGAATTTGCTGACCGCAAAGAATTACGCGGACTTTCATTTCAAGTTTGAATTTCAGCTGACGGCTGGTTCCAATAACGGCATTGGGATTCGAACTCCCGAGCACGGAGACGCGGCATATGTCGCTATGGAGATTCAAGTTCTTGATGACTCGGATGCGCAGTATGCAAATCTCAAGCCTTGGCAATTTCATGGTTCGATCTATGGAGTCGTTCCAGCCAAACGAGGGCACCTCAAGAAAATTGGCGAATGGAATTCGCAAGAGATCATCGCAAAAGGAACGCACATTCAAGTCATTCTCAACGGAGTCACGATCGTTGATGCCGATATAGAGAAGGCTGCGACCGAAGGAACGATCGACGGAAAAGATCATCCTGGTCTTCGGCGACAGAGCGGGCGCATCGGGTTTCTTGGTTACGGCGATAAAGTTTCGTTTCGAAATATCCGTATTCGAGAACTGAATTGATCGAGTTTTATTTTGCACACAGGAAAATAAATTTGTGAGCACAGGTGTAGATGAACAACTTCGCAATGAACTTGCCAGAATTGAAAGGCCTTTGGCTCATGCAGGGTTTCTGATTGGCGAAGTTCGAGTCGTCGATGAAGGATCATGGGGTCGCTTGGATGCGGTTGTCGAAGGATGCAATATCGCAGGAAAGATTCAGATTCACCTTGGAAAGAAGGGTCGAATCAGCATTGTGCCGCAGGGAAATGCTGCAAGAGCAATCGCGATGGTGCTTGAAGGAACGGGTGGAGACGTCACGGCACCGAATCCTTCGCGACCCACTCCTGTGCAAACCAGCAACACGCAATCCAGCAGCGCGCAAACCGGCAAAAAGCCCCCTGGCTTGACGCGAACTGCGGATGGATTATCGAAACCAAAACCTGCGACGCGAAGAACAAGCGTGCGTGGAAATCCTGGCGAGTTGGTCGTCGATTGCTCTAAGTTTGGAGGATCACTCATCGGGCCAACAGAGTGGCGCGGAGTTTTGTTTTCCAGCACAGGTGAATGGCAAGATGTTTTTCATAGTCCACTCTATGAACGCGGGCACAATAATCTTGGTGAATTTCTGGCGATCATCGATGCGTGTCAGCGTCTCGAGCGCGGCGAGTTGAAATGCGCAACCCTATGGAGCGACTCCAAGACCGCGCTCAGTTGGTTTCGCACTGGCAAGATTCGTACGACCATTGACGTGGATGGGCAGTGCGATTCGGCGTTTGCAGCGGCGGTGAAAGATGCGCGAAAATGGTTGGAATCTGCGAATCGTACGACGTGGTTTGCGATGATGTCACGATGGGACACATCCGCGCGCGGCGAGAATCCCGCGGATTTCGGACGGAAATGAGCGCAGAATCTATTGCGCCGCAGGTTGAAGCGCAGTGCTTATCAGCGGTAAAAGTTCCGATTCTGGAATCGACAAGAAAATCTCTCCAAGCTTTGGATCGAAGTGCGTTCCAAGGCAGCGTTTTATTTCAGCACGGACTTCACTGATCGACCGCGCAGGACGATAAAAGCGTGCGCTAGTCATCGCATCGAAACAATCTGCGATGCACAATATCCGACCCAATTGAGAAATTTGCTCGCCTTTTAAATTATCTGGATAGCCGCTTCCATCCCACCGCTCATGATGCTGCAACATTCCAGGCAAGAGGTCGCGTACCTGCGGGATATTTTTTAGAATTTTATGCCCAAGTCTTGGATGCTCCTGAATCTGAGCAAATTCCTCCGGATCAAGATGTGTTGGCTTGCACAAAATCTTTTCGGAGACGCCGATCTTGCCAATGTCGTGCAGCAAACCGCCATCTCCTGCTTGCTTGATTTCACCTTCGGAGAGCTTTGCAGCGCGCGCAAGCAGCATCGCAAATTTACTCACTCGATCAGAATGGCCACGGGTATAGGGATCCTTCGCATCAATTGCTTCGATGAGAGCGCGCATCGTTCCATCAACCATCAACTTTTTTTCGTCGTCAAATCTTTGCTGCAT